>CAZMTM010000107.1:707-2993 GCA_964569175.1 uncultured Gammaproteobacteria bacterium
CAAGTATTTTAATCTAATAAAAAATCCTTGACAAGTGGACAAAGTTCTGATAATATATATTTAGTTAAAACTCAAATAATTTTGGTTAAATCAAAACAAAGGAGGGGAAATTGGATAAAAAAACAAAAGAAGTCCTAGAAAAGACAGTTAGAAAGCTTTATGGAGCAGATAAACTCTTTAAACTGGATACGCTGGAGCGTCTGGAGAACAAACTCCCGGCCGGACCAATCAAAGATTGGTTTACTGATCTGAATCAAGACATCTCGTTTTTCAAGTCAAACCCAGACGTAAATCCAGAGAATCATAAAAGAGCGCTCCAGATAATAGACAAAATGCAAGAAAAATTAAAAATCGCACCCAAAGAAATTCCGCAAAAAATTATTCAGGATTATCAAGAAGCTCTGAATTTTGCCGCCGGGATTATAAAATCAGATATGTAATTTAGAATAATTTGTTAAATCTGTTAAGAATAATTTTAAGGAAAACCCCGTCTGAAAGACGGGGTTTAATGTATTTATAGATTCGTTTAATCAAAGTATTGAAAAAATTCTTAAAATTCTTCTTTTTTTAATTTTTTGACCTGCTCAATAAAAAATTCTTTAACTTCCTGCCAAGAGACAATTTTAAACATCTTTGGCATAGGTTGTTTTTCTGCCTCTTTAAAATAGCAAAGACTCTTAAATAAGTGAATCATATTAAAATCTACACTTTTATATTTCTTGGCAAACAATCTAAAAAGTTTCTTGAAGGCAATTTTCTGACGAATAAAATAAATATCAATAAAATCTTTTTTACTGCCGCGCGTAGAGATAGCATCTAATTTCATACAGGCAATGTCTGTCCAATTAGCTAAATTGATTTTTAAAAATTTCTTCTTCGGGGATAAAAGCGGATAAGGATAATAAAGAAATGTAATCCTGGTGCCGGCAAAAACTCCATGAAGAGTACCCCATGCCTTTGATTTTAGCGAGAAGCCCCCTATTTTTTCAAGGCGAGCGGCTAAAAGTTCTGGTCTAAATTCCTTGGGACTAAAAAAATCTAAATCCAAAGAGGTGCGATGGCCGAATTGTAAAGCCAGAGCTGTGTCGCCAGCCAAATAAAAGTCCTTCATAAAAGAAACTTTACTCAGTTTGGCCAAATTCTGCTTTGTCTTTTTCGTGATGACTTTTTCAAACATAAAACTTTATTTGTATCTATTCCTAACATTAAAGCCCAAAAATTAGCGCTTCTGGGACTAAGAAAGCGCGAAGAAATAACCGTCTCTTTAATAAGTTTTTTGGGGTATTGTTTATTCATCCAATTTAAAACTCTTTTATCTCCGTATTCTAAAATTCTCTCTAAAATAAAGTGGGGATATTTTTTAAAATTTAGTTTATTAAAATCTACGTCCCAAAAATAAGGCTGTAAAAATTTAGGTAAAGACATAAATATAAAACTTAAAAATATTTGTTATTGTCAGTATAGCATATTTTTCAAAAAATGCAACGCAGAAAATTTTAAAAATCGGAGCTCAGGGCTCCGATTTTTAGCTTTTTTTATTAACTTACCCGTATTTTGGCCAACAACACTTTTTGTACTTCTTACCCGAACCGCACGGACAGGGGTCGTTTCGTCCGATTTTTTTTCTTCCGACCGGCCTAAGAGAAACTCCGGAGGTTGGACTCCCGACCTTGGCCGGTCCGCTCAATCTAATACCGGTTGGTCGTTGGTTAGGCATTCTTTCTATCAGCCCCACTTTGTAAATAGAATAAACTACTTGTTTGTTGACCGCATCAAGAAGCTGATGAAACTTTTGAAAAGATTCTTTCTTGTATTCAACTAAGGGGTCATGCTGACCATAAGCCCTCAGCCCAATACCACCTTTAAGATTATTAATCACTTCCAAATGGTAGACCCAATAGCGGTCAATGCTCTGCAATAAAATAGAGCGTTCAATTCTTTTTAATATATTCTGGTCAGGAAGAGATAACTTCTTTTTTGACTCCTCCACTTTCTTTTCTAAATCATTATAAGCCTGGACGGATAAATCCATTAAATATTTTACCAGCCGGTCCCGGGCATAAACATCCTGATAATGATCGCCGGCCTGCTGACGAATATCTTGTAATGATTCCTTCAAATCTTTGGGAATCGGAAAAATATTTTTAACCAAATCAACAATCCCCGATAAATTCCACTTGTCTTCAGCGTCGCCGGCAGTATGAAAAGCTACTATTTTCTTTAATTCCTGCTCAACCATATTTAATATTTCTTTCTTAAGAACTATTCCGTCCATTTTTAAAATTT
>CAZMTM010000108.1:0-2860 GCA_964569175.1 uncultured Gammaproteobacteria bacterium
TATTGATAAACTGCCTGCCTCGCCGACAGGTTTACCGACAAGACAAGCAAGCGGGACAGGGGAAGGAATTGTAGTTTTAAATGTTGACGATTTGAATTTAAACAAGCTTAAGCTAATATCTAAAGTAATCACTTACGGTATTAAGAATCGAGCTGATGTGATGGCTAAAAATATTAAGGTTAAATCAGGACGACAGGAGTTTGAGCTCAAGGGTCAAACTCCGGAGTGGGCCGGAGTTTTAAAATTATCAGTTAAAGTTCCCGGAATATTTAATGTTTATAATATGCTGGCCGCAGCGGCTACTGCTTTAGCTATGGGCGTCAAGCCAGAAATAATTAAAGAAACTTTAGAAGATTTTTCCGGTATCTGGCGCAGGTTTGAGAGAGTGGGGGAAAAAGGGGGTGCGGTAATTATTTCTGATTATGCCCATCACCCGACAGCCGTAGAAGAAACTATCCGGGCGGCTGAAGAGTTTTATCCCAATCGCAGGATTGTCGCTGTTTTTCAACCCCACCAGCATAACCGAACTAAAAAATTATTTAAAGAATTTGTCAAAAGTTTTGACAAAGCCGATTTGGTAATTATTTCTGAAATTTATGATGTGGCTGGACGGGAGGACAAAAAAGACAGGGATGTTAGTTCTCAAGATTTGGTGAGAGCATTAAAAGACAAAAATAAAAGACAAAAAGTCTATTATACTCGAGATTTAGCTGAAACAAAAAAATTGATTTTAAAAAATATCCAGCCGGACGACGTGGTTCTTATCATGGGAGCCGGGGATATATATCTGGTGGCGAATGAATTGGTCAATAATAAAATCGGGAATTAATTTCCCGATTTTTAATAATTTAAATTTTTAAAAACTAAGATTTGTCTTTCTTCTTTAATGGAAAAATATTCTGGTAGAATTTGAATACTTCACTGGTGGTTTTTGGGGTGGTCTGACTCATTTGAAAACCTAACAATTTGACATATTTTTTAATCTCAGCCTTGGGTCCTTCCAATTCCAGCAGGGCTGGAATGTTTGGATATTTATCAATTTCAAATTTGATTGAGCCTTTTTTAAAAGAGGTTCTCTTTTTTTTACGCTGATTTTTGCTTTCTAATCCCAGGGTCTGTAAAATTTTTTTCATTGCGGCAAAATCCTCAACCTTGGTTTCAATTTCTTCGGCGATTTTGAAAATTTTATTTTTATTTCTTTTTTTATTTTTATTTCTTTTATAAACTAACTCAACTGTTTTGCCAACTTTTCTCAGCCTTAATAAATCTTTTTTTCTGTTGATTCTCTGACCGGGGAAGTCAAAATATTCGGCGGTAACCAGCTGGCTGCCTATTTTTTTAGCTCCTAATGCGCGGAGCTTTCTGGTTATTTGTTTGGGATTAATGTTTAAGATTTTGACTTCTATCTCTTTGAATTTTTTCATTCTTTCTATTCTTTTCTTTTTTATTTTATTTTTATTCTAAAAAAACTTTATTAAAAGAGTTTTTTCTTTTTGAAGTAGAGAAAAAGCATTACACAGAGGGCCGCGATAATCAGCAGAACGTAATAGAAAGATAGAAAGTTTCCCTGAAAAGGTAGTCTAACGTTCATGCCGTAAATGCCGGAAATGGCGGCCGGGATGCTGATAAAAATGGTAAAAATTGTCAGGATGGTAATTGTTTTATTCAATTTATTAGAAAGAGAAATCATATAATAGTCGCGGATATTGGAAAGTGCTTTTAAAGAGGATTTACATAAATTAAAGCCCTGATTGGCTTCAACTATCAGGTCTTCAATGATTTCTTTGTCTTCTTCAAAAAATTGTAATTTTTTAACCAGTCTTTCGTAAAGCAAGTTCATGTAATAATAGGAAGAGACCAGGTTGTTCAGAATGTCTTCTTGCTGTAAAAGATTAGAAACGTCTCTTTCTTTTAGTTTACTGGTCTGGACTTTTTTAGCGTTAACGATCTTAACAATATCAATGGTTGATTTTTCAAATTCCCGATTAATCAAAAAGAAAAGCCTGATTAGACATTTCAATTTTTGTGTAGTGACGAATTCCACCTTATTGTTGAGAATGTTTTTAACAAAATTTGGTTCGTTAACCGAGAGAGTTAAAATAAATTTTTCCGTAATCACTACTAAATAAGTATCCAGATTTGTTTTATAATTTTGGAATTTGGAATAGGGAGTAATTGTTTTAACAAAAATATAGATGTCATTCTCAACAAAATCTACCCTTGGTAATTCATTGTGGTCTAATCCGGAAATTAAATTTTGTTTGTCTAATTTAAATTCATTTACCAATATGCCTATTTCTTCTTCAGTAGGATTGACCACATTAATCCAGCATCCTTTCTCTACTGAGGGGATTTTTTTTATTTTCTTATCGCGGATTGTTTTTTTAGAATAAGTAATCATTATGTTTTGTATTTTTTAACGTCAATACCCAGGGTTTCTGGTCCGAATCCCAGCGGAAACAATTCGTTGATTGAACTGATAATTATCTTGTCTTTTTGGGTGGTGGACATAATTATTTCTAAATCATGGCCGGAGATTTGGGCTGATTCGTAAAGCATCTGTCGGCAGGCTCCGCAGGGACTGGTTATTTCCGTAGTGGCAAAATCTTCTCCTTTGCCAATAATAGCTATTGCTTTGAAACTGCGTTTACCCAGAGCATTAGCCCTAACCAGGGCCGCTCTTTCAGCGCAAATAGTTAAACCATAAGAAACGTTTTCCACGTTAGCGCCGGTAATAATTTGCTCGTCTTCGGTCAGCAATGCCGCGCCAATCAAAAATTTAGAATAAGGACTGTAGGCGTTAGCCATAGCTTTCTCCGCTTCATCTAAAAGTTTTTTTTGTGTTTCGTTTAAGTTTTGT
>CAZMTM010000109.1:0-2841 GCA_964569175.1 uncultured Gammaproteobacteria bacterium
CCCAATTGCATAATAACAACTGTTAAAAAAAAGACAACCCTCGCTCGAGGGAGGGTTGTCACGAATTAGAGCTTAACGCTCACTAGTTCTATTTAGATATTAGCAGAATACTTTTATTTTGTCAAGAGTTCGTTTATCTTGGCCCTTGTACTCGCTCCCACGTAGCCGGTGCCTGCAGTCAAACCGTAAGGAGCCAAAATTTCCGAGGCGTATTTTTCCTGGAAGCGGATGACCGCTGCCTGAGTCAAACTGTAAAAGTTGCCGTTGACTATAGCTTCAGGGTAAATGCCAACGCCCTGGTTCTTCAAAAATTCCTGTAAGCATATCACCTGGGAATTGCTTTTCAGGCCGAAGTACAAATTCTGGTCAATACTCTGGCAGGAAACCTCAACGCCCAGTTCAACGAGCAAATTCTGCAGATAAACAATCAAAGTCTGAATTTCAGTAATGCGGGACAGAAGTTCGGCCCGGCTCATTTGGGAAATCGGCTTGGTCAGGGGCGACAAAGAGGGAACGCTGATTTCTTCTTTTTCTTCGGTCGAGGCCGACCAAGAAAATGCTCTTGATGGCTGTAGCCCGGAAAAATCAGCTGTTCTATTTTGGGCAATCGGTATAATGGTCAAAGAAATGTTCTCTGAGCCGAAATCAGAGATGAAGATTTCGCCGTTTCGGCCAGAATCCAGAGTCAATTGATGAACCGAGAAATTACCCTGGTTGTCGCCGATAATATAAGGAACCTGAAAATTTGTCAGTCCTTCTCTATTAAATGTAAGTTTTAAAGTGCCCTGGCCGCCGATAAACCGGTGCCAGTTGCCCGACCAATCTTTGGTCGTATTATTGACGGACAAGGTGCTTTGACCGACGAAAGGCAGATAGTTAACCAAAGGAGTCACCCGGAATCCTACCAGGCTCGGATTAAAGTAACAGTATTTATCTGAAATCTGGCAATCGTTCAATAAAACAGTTATAGTCCAATCCCTGAAAGTCTGGGCGAAGTCTTCTTTAAAACCCCGCTGGGACAAAATGGTGTTAATGCTTTGTATGCCGGTCTGATTCAATTTTAAAGACTCAGCCAAAACTTCCACCCCGTAATGGTCAACTAGATATTGAATGAACAAATTAGCGACCCCATAATCGGCCGGCAATTCCCGCCATTCGGTCAAAGAATCGGTCGGTTTATCTAAAAAGTCCTTGACTCTTCTTTGGAGATTGCTCCCCTCATACTCTAAGTCATAACCTAACAAAGTCGGGGCGTATTCAGCTCGGGCCTCGTTCAGCCAAATATCTTCAGAAAGACCATATGGCCTGTTTTTCTGATTGAAAGTAATCAAATGAACAAGCTCATGAGCCAAGAAACTCTTCATATAACCGGTGTTAATATACTGGCTATTCAAATAAACCATTTCTCTTTCGTTGGATTCGGGAATCTGGACCTTGGGATATTCATCCGAAGTGTCAGTGTAGCCGCCAGTTCCTGTTTTCATCGGGTGCAACAAAATTGTCACTCTGGTGTCCTTGTCAATGCCCGGATTCCACTCCGAGCCGAAAGTCCTGGTCAGGGTAGGATAAATCTTTTCTTCAAATTCGGCCGTCAAAGGAATCAAAGACTGGTTTACCTCGATCTGCTGTCCCAAAGTAAGGTTCTCCCACCAATTAGTATCGGCATACCAGTAACCGGTCGGTGAAAGTTTTATCAAGGTAGCAGTCAATTCATTTCTCTGTGCAAAATCGTAAGAAAATTCAATATTAAAATCAGACTCCTGGCCCAAAACATCCTGGGCTTGGCCGGAAAAAGGCAAGAAGAGAAATAATAAACCAATTGTCAGAAAAATCTTTTTCATTATTAGGGTAATTTATTTAAGAATTCTTCTACTTGGGGAGCCAAATCCGGATTAATTTCCAATGTTTTTTGAGCTGCCTCTCTAGCTTCTTGAAATTGGCCCAGGTTAGCATGAGTTGCAGCCAAAGCGGCCCAAAGTTGGGCATCGGTCGGATCTAATGTTATTGCTTTCTGATAAAGGGAAACCAAGCCCGCATCATCCCCTAAGGCAAGATAAACTTCAATCACTTTTTTAAGTTCGGCCGAGCTTCCCTGCCAATTGTAGTCCAATCCTTCAGTTTTAATTATCTCTTCTTTGGCCAACTGGTATTGACCGGTAGCTTTATAAGTCATAGCTAAATACCAATGAGATACGCCTAATCTTGGCTCAAGATCTACGGCTTTTTGTAAAAGCGAAATTGCTTCTTCCGCTCTTCCCTGCATCAACCTGGTATCAGCTAAATACCAGTAACCCTGTTGATTAGTAGGGCTCAATTGAATGGCTTTTTGCAAAACCCCCTCAGCCCTCTCAAGTTTTTCGATGTCGCCTCTCAGACGATAAGAATTATTGTAGAGTTCTCCTAAAAAGAGGTAAGGACGAAAATCTAAATAATTCTGTTTGATACTTTTTTCCATTTCAGTTTCAGCCGATTCAAAGGCTTCTTGCAAAGGTTCTTTCATTTCTTCCGGTATCTCTTGGTTAATGGATTTTGTCATTTTTTGAGTGAATTGCTCTCTCGGCTCGTATTTGTCCATCCAAGAATCCAAAGATTCCTGGAAATAGAGGCTGGCATCTTCTACGTATTGAGACTGCAGGGTTTTAATGAGATAATAGTTGGCCATGGCTGGCTTAATATTGCCGACCCAAAGAACCCACACACTAACGACAATAATCATAAACGCCAAAACAGGATGTAGTCTTCTTGTTTTAGTTTCTTTTTCTTCTTCGGTCCTGTTAATCAAAAAACTAATAAAGGCCAGCGTCAGGAAGAATACTAAATAAGTATTGATCATATCAAAAA
>CAZMTM010000110.1:0-1803 GCA_964569175.1 uncultured Gammaproteobacteria bacterium
ACATTAATACCCGATAATTCAATCGAAAAAAGCATATAAACCCTATTGAAAGTCCAGTAAGCCATTGTGATAACTAAAGCTATTCTGTTTCCTTTATAAACAAAAAAGGCCAGTATTAAAACTAATATAACATCAACTATGCTTTCAGATGAGAGCCATCTGACTACAATAAATAATAAAGTAATAATTGCGGAAAAAATTAACAGGCCAGCTGATAATTTTCTTAAAGATTTAAAGAATCCTAAACTGTTATAGCCCTTTATCTGATCTTCTAACTCTTTTTTATCTATATTCCATTTCAATAAATTAGTTAGAAAGATACCATCTTTTTTATTTTTTTCTTCCATAAGATTTGTCTCCTCTCTTAATTATTATTTAGTTTTACTCTTTTTCAAAACTTCTTTGTCATCTTTCTAATCCATTTCTTCTTAAACAATTTGTATAGTCATTATCAATTTGTGCTTGTGTTTTACTAACCCCCAGCCCCGTAAATCCCCTTTGGTTTGTTTTTATCATACAATCTTTTCTTATTTGAGCTGGCCTATATTGATACCAATAAAAAATACTACTCGCTATTATAAGAATTAAAATAATCCACCAATATTTTATAATTTTTTCATTCATAATTAAGAATTTGTTTTTCTCCTTAATGAATAAATATAATATCCAATTCCACCAATAACTGCTAATATTAAAATCCAAAGCCATCCCCATCCGCCGCCTTCAGATGTTCCTGTATCTTCTACATCTTTAGATGTTCCCACTGCTTCAGAGATATCCGCTGATAAAGGCTGGCTGCCTTGTTCTTCTTCTTGAGTTATCGGAGTCGCTACTTCCACACAAGCATCGGGCGACCATAGGCCTAATTCCTTCTCTCTGGCTTCTCGCTCATACTGTTTAAATTCTTCCATCAGTTTAGAATCAAAAGGGTATTTAATATAGGCATATGCGTAGCCCTGCTTAATCATTTCGGCATTTATAAAAAGGTCGCCGACATAGACATACCTTAAAAGACGACCATAAACACCCCTATTCTCATCTTCTTTTCTTTCTAATTTTGCAGTTTTACCTTCTACTAATTCTTTCATTTTAGCTGACGCCTCTTTGCCAAAACATTCTACTGGTTTACGAGGGTCTACGGTCTCGGGAGTATCTATTCCTATAAGACGTACCTTTTCAATAGTGCCATCGGTGAATTTAACTTCAATGGTATCACCATCGACTACTCGTATTACTTCCGCAGAGGCAGTGGTTAGAATAGTATAATCTGTTTTTGGCGTTGGAGCTGGCTTTGGTTTTGAAGTCGAAACTGGCGGGCAGCTTGAATAATAGGGAGCACATGTTGCTGATAGAGAAGTCCCATCACAACACATATGCCCAACATTAATGCCATCAGGGCAAGTATAACTACAGACCCCGCCGTGCCAAGAACAGCATCCTTGTCTAGCTTCTATGGTTGATGAAAGAGCAATTAAGAAAACAAAGAAAACAATAATAACCAAACAAATTGTTTTAATTTTTTCTTTCATTTTGTTTAAATCCTTTTAATAAAAACATTATTATTCCCCAACAAACTAGAATACCAATTATAACCGTTAATCTTGGTTCGTGTCCGCCCCAATAACTAGCAGTTGAAGTAATTTCATCATAAATCCATAAAACAGCGATAATGCTAATTATTGTTTGTGTTGTTATCCGCCAATGCGATATGAGTAATTTGATAAAAGTAAAGTATCTAGAGATAAGATTAATGCGCTTATTCCCAATACGAAGTAGAAGGAATAATATAACAGAAATAGCTAT
>CAZMTM010000110.1:1813-2839 GCA_964569175.1 uncultured Gammaproteobacteria bacterium
TATAAACAAGATGAGTTTATACCAATCAGTATTTGTCGTAAATTCTCCTTCAAGGAAAACTATAATTCCAGTTATTGATCCAAAGATAGAAAACAAAAACACTAAACCTATTATTGAATAATAAATAGTTGCTAGAATTGTTTTAGTTTTTTCTTTCATCCATCTATCGCTTTTTAAAATTATTTATCTATTATAAATATATAATCACCCGAGTTTTTTGATACTTCAAAAAAAGCAGAAAAAGTATATGGTATAGATGGTTTTATTTCGTCCCTTGCATATTCATCTGGCGAAAGTTCTCTATCGTCCCAACCTGTTGTGTTTTTAGAATATGCTCTGTGTCTGCCTATGCCAACTTCTTTTTCGTTATAAATTTCACCTTTATTATTTTTGACTTTGAATTTGGGTTTATATGGTAACCATATAGAATGGTCTTTATTGTTGTTCACCTCAACAACAACTTCAATGAATTTGCCTTCTGTCTTATATGCCTCATGAAATCCTGAAAATTCCTTTAATTCATCGCCTAAATCGTAGATTTCTTTAATTGTCCAGATTAAGTTAAACGCTTCAATTGGTGTTGATGATAATATAATTGGATATTCTTCATTTGACAAAGATTTATTTATGGTCGGTTTATTATAGTAATATACCATTCCAGCAATATAAATAATAAATATTAAGAGATATATTAAGAACCTCTTTCTTTCTTTTTTGCTAAAAAACAAACCATTACTGAAAATAATATAAAGGATTAACCGATAGGTTAGAAATATACCAAGAAATGTTAGAAAGCTAAAAAAGATAAATACGGTAAGTATTTCTATAAAATCGTATTCTGCAAATGAGGCAGTAAAACCAGCGATGATACTACCAGTTATTAAAATTATTTTGTATAGTCTATGCCACCAATGTTTATTTAATTCTTCTTTTGTCTTTTCCATATTATTCACTCCTTTTATTTAAAGGTTATTTAATTATATTTTAGAAATTCTTTACTTAATTTTTTGATTTTTTCCTCCAGTC
>CAZMTM010000111.1:0-2836 GCA_964569175.1 uncultured Gammaproteobacteria bacterium
ATTCTAAATAATGGTGAATCGCTAGAGTTTAAGATGGATAACACAAGTTATTCTATACAATGTAACTATATAAAAAATGCTGAAAACGAAGAAACTATAAACCACCAACTTATCTTATTAAATAAAAAAAATGGGGAAAAACAGTGTTTTTGGCAGATGAATCGGGTTCAACATCCTGATTTAGTAAAAATACAATGGATAGGTGATTTAGATAAAGATAAAAAACCTGACATAATTGTTAACGCGCCTCCTTCGGGTTCAACATTATTTGCCAATTATATGATTAATTTAAGTCTCTATTTATCATCTGCCGCTAAAAAAGAAGAAATTATACAAAATGTATCAGAATTTACTCAACCTTCATTATTCGATTAAAAACTATAAGATTCTAATTTCAGAACAACTGACCCAAATATTCAAATAACATGATTTCAGTATGATATATGTTTGACATTTAACAGATTATATTTTATAGTTAAAAATAGTGTATATTTATAAAGGATTTTAAAATGATACCAAATTTCAAAAAATACACTTTATGCCTCAAACAAGATTACCTTTATTTACATCAGATATTACGTTAATAAATAGCCAAGTAGGCTTTCAAAAAAGAGATGGGATTGTTTATTATTTTAATGGTTCTATGCCTGTATATCAGCACCCTGAAAATGATATTCGGAGTTATCGTTTATTTACAAGCCAATTAGTAGTAAATGGTAACGCTAAACAATCAGAAATTGTAAAAGCTTTTGGCGTCAGTCCTATAAGTGTTAAACGCTGGGTGAAGAAGTATAAGGAAGAAGGGGCACAAGGTTTTTTTTATCAGGGAAAAAACGCAAGAACAGTATATTAACATTAGAAAGGATAAGAGAGATACAGCAATTATATGTAGAGGGTGATGAAATAGACACGATATGCAAGAAACTATCCATTAAGCCAGATACTATAAAGAAAGCTGTCAGGGAAGACCGGATAAAATTATTCAGGCCGGAAGTGCCCCCCGATATTTTAACCAAAAGCAGTCGTAGCATACTTGATAGTGAACAGATTTTTGGCAAAGCATGCATCAATGTGCTTGACCGTATTCTTTCCTTCAAAACAAACGTTCCATGTAAAATTGATTTTTCTAATCAACTCGATTTGCAATATGCAGGGGTTCTGCTTTGCTTACCGTCACTGTTAGTAAATGGTTTATTAAAGTATGAAAAAGATTTTTATCCGGATCAGGGCTATTATTCAATATCCAGTGTATTTATGAGTCTGGCCTTCCTAGCCTTATTAAGGGTCAGGACATTGGCACAGTCAAGTCAAATTCCGGCAGGGGAAATAGGTAAAGCCATGGGGCTTGACCGGATACCAGAAGTGAAAACATTACGGGAACGAATCGCCTTATTTTGTGCTAAATGCGATATTGAACAATGGACTTACAAGCTGAGTAAAGATTGGCTGTCAGATTTTCCTGACTTGGCAGGGGTATTATATATAGATGGCCATGTAAATATTTATTATGGTCATAAAACACAAATGCCTAAGCGGTATGTGAGCCGTTTAAGGTTATGCATGAGCGGCAGTACGGACTATTGGGTCAGTGACCATTTAGGTCAACCTTTTTTTGTTGTAAATAAAGTGATCAATAGCAGTATGATCCGGACAATAAAGGAAGATATTATTCCACGTATTGATAAAGATATTCCACATCAACCTACTACAAATGAATTATCAGACAATCCATATATAAACCGATATATGCTTGTATTTGACAGGGAATGCTATAGTCCTGATTTTTTTTATGACATTTGGCACGAACAACGTATTGCTATTTGTACTTACAATAAAAATGTAAAAGACACATGGCTTGATGAAGAGTTTTCCGTGCTCACAGGACTACTTCCTTCTGGGGAACAACAGGAGATGGAGTTAGCTGAAAGAGGGGTTTTACTTCAAAACACAGGAAGTAAAAAGGCAATATGGGCCAGGGAAATCAGGAAAAAAACGCGGTCTGGTCATCAAACCTCAATTATTACCACTAATTATTTGCTATCAACTATGATGATAGGATTGTATATGTTTGCCCGTTGGTCTCAGGAAAATTTTTTTAAATACATGATGCAAAACTTTGGTATAGATAGCCTTGTGAGTTATTTACATGAAAAAATAAGTGATACCAGTATGCTAATCAATCCTGCTTTTAGAAAACTTGAAAGGCAACTGAAAAAAACCACTTCCAGATTAAATTACCGCAAAGCCATGTTTGGGGGAATGGAGTTTGAAGTGCTTCCTGTAAACGAAAAAGAATTTGGCAAATTCTTGACTAAAAAAGCGGAATTAAGAAATGAAATAATAGCTTTGGAACGAGAAGCAGATCAAATAAAACAAAGGAAAAAACAGGTTCCAAGAAAAATACAGTTTTCAGAACTTCATGAAAATGAAAAATTTGATAGTGCCATTAACCAAAGAAAAGTGTTTTTAGATACCATAAAGATGATAGCATACAGGGCCGAAACAGCCATGGCAAATATGATTAAACCGCACATGTCACATCCTGACGAGGCAAGAAAACTTCTACAGCAGGTATACAAAACTGATGCTAATATTTGGGTAGATAAAAACCATAAGAAACTTTGTATTGAATTGCATAGGCTCTCTTATTGGAAAGATGATAAAATAATCCAAAATTTATGTGATGAACTTAACCAAACTGATACTGTGTTTCCTGGTACAGATTTATCTATTTTCTTCAAATTGGTATCATCTTATAATCCGTAAGGGTCAGTTGTTCTGGAATTAAGCCAATTATTTAAAACAGACTTTTTAAAACAATTCAACCATGTTCGGA
>CAZMTM010000112.1:0-2768 GCA_964569175.1 uncultured Gammaproteobacteria bacterium
TTTTTGTTTTCGGATACCCGGATGCCGCTCATAGTGGCGATGTTACTATTGCTGCTGGTATAATATCCAATATTAAGGAAAACAGCTATCTCACAGATGCAAATATTGGGCCAGGTAATTCTGGGGGTGTAGTTATAAAAAAAGAAACAAATTGCTATCTTGGTATTCCTGTAAAAGTATCAAGAGGTGCCAAGGCTGATCCAGAAGGAGTGGTTCATTATATTGAAAATTGGGGAGAAATACTAAAAGCAACTCTTTTGGATTATAATGAAGTTGATGGATTTAGTTTTTAAAATCATGAATTATTTACTAAAGGTCGGAAACATTAAGTAAAGAAATTAAAATCATGCCTAACAAAAAAGATACTTATAAAATAAAGGTATGGTGCCCTAACTGTGACTTTGAGGATGAAGTGGAAATAGATAAAGGAGTTAAAGTTGAGGAACATCCCTGTCCTGAGTGTGGGAATTTAGGATTGAGAAAGAAATTAAAACCAATGCGAATTGTCCCAAATATTCCTGATTGTCGTTAAGAATATGGAATTACAAGATTTTATTAAAAATACATTGGTTAGTATTGCAAATGGTGTTCGGGAAGCTAATCAATTATACCAGGGCCCAAATAAAAATCCGTTTTATTTAATGAGCGGTAGTGGCAATGAAAGCCTTGTTGTTTTTGATGTAGCAGTAACTGTCAGCAAAAATACAGGAAAGGCAGCTGGCGGAGGAATAGGTATAAAAGTTGCTAATATAGGCGGCAAAATAGATTCGAAGCAATCTCAGGAAAATGTAAGCCGGGTGAAATTTCAGATAAGAACTACTAAAAGTTTAAGTTGATTTTTGTCTTAGATATTGAGGAGAGACATTGAGATATTGGATTTATCCACTTGACCGGAGCTTGACTACATTTCGCGAAGCGGTATAATTGGACTAAATCAAGTTGAAGCACTTCACAATCAAACCACATTCTCAATTTGTGAGGGTGTGCGGAAGAAAAAGCAATCATGTAGTTGTCTAAGGTGTAGCGGAATTATGCGTTGGGGTTTTGACAGACGATGGATGACAAGGGGATTTTCGGGCAAATCGCATAACCATGCTGGTGAGTCGGAATAGGCGTTGCGGATTTTCTATGCGAAACACCTCCTTTCTAATTATAAAATCCCTACGCTGCAAAGCGTGTCAGATTCTATAATTGGGGTGTCGATATGGGTTAAGACAGCGAATTCGTGTCTTAACTCGTG
Source organism: uncultured Gammaproteobacteria bacterium (assembly GCA_964569175.1). Lineage (GTDB taxonomy): Bacteria > Patescibacteriota > Patescibacteriia > UBA2591 > CAZMTM01 > CAZMTM01. Next base: position 1,241 of record CAZMTM010000112.1, read on the forward strand.
GGTATTGGTCTTGGAGCCCGAAATTAAGACCATCATTGGGGCAACTACACAAGGTTGCAATTATATAGTTTTATTTTAATTTTCCGAGATGAATTTTCCATAAACAGAAACTAACCGTTTTATAAATTCATTTTTTAATCTGATATGGTGATATAATAAAAGATAGAAAGATGGATCAACAATTAAATCAAACTAAATCTAAAATTCCTTCAGATCAACAGCCTGATTTCCAGTCAATCTCGGTTAAGAAACCTTATTTACCTTTATGGGTTATTGTTTTGATTACAATAGTAGCCGTTATCGTTATTGCTATAGTTAGTTACGGTGCTTATCGATATTTTGTCCTTCAATCACAACCCTGTGTTGATAAATGCGGTGATGGCATTTGCCAAGGAGTGGTTTGTCAGGGAGAAACATGTCCTTGTCTCGAGACGGTTGAGAGTTGTCCAGAAGACTGTCAAGAGATTACGACAGAAATCCCGAAATTTACAGCAGAAGAAGTCAAGTATCAACTTATCTACAAACTCGCAAATATTAATGGTAAATTAGCTTATGTAGCGAGAGAAGGAGACAAAAATTTCGTTGTCTATAATGACGCGAAGGGGAAAAAGTATCCAATCACCGAGTACTATGGGGAGCAGCCAAGTATTATTCTAGATAGTCTTACTGAAATTAGCGGGAGATTAACTTATGAAGTTGCTACTGGCCAAGTTATTGAATTTTTTGTTCACGGCAACCAAGAAATTGAAGGGGATTCCCCTACGGAAGTTAATGGGAAATTAGCTTACGTGAAAAGCAAAGAAGGTGGCGACTATGTCGTATACGAAGGCAAAGAATTTGGGCCAGGGGGTTATCCGATAGAAATAAATGGCAAATTAGCATATACTATGTTTGATCAGCCAGGCATTGTATATGATGGTAAAATATATGGAGCTGGAATTGCTAGAAAGGGTCCAGCGGTAGAAGTTTATGGAAAATTGACTTATGTAGCAAAAAAAGAAAATAAAGAATTTGTGGTATATGGAGAAAAAGAAGGTAAAAAATATGAACTTATACCAGATTTGACTCCCGGGAATTACCGGGTTTATTCACCTACCGAAGTAGTGGGTAAATTAGCCTATATGGTAAAATACGGAAACCAGACTTGCGTTGTTTATGATGAGCAAGAACAGAAGAAGTATGATAATGTCAGCAGCCTTACTGGAGTTAATGGAAAATTAGCCTATATTGCATCAGAAGATGGGGAATATTTTGTTGTTTACGACGGAAATGAAGGAGAGAGATATCACAGAATTTACAATCTTGGCGAAGTCAATGGAAAGTTAACCTATATAGCTTTAGAAAGTGATGAGTTTTTTGTTCACGGAAGCATGAGTGGAAGATCAAACTATGGAGGTGATTTCATAATTTATGGCGATCAGAAAATTGGCGAAGAATACGATGAAGTTTTAAGCCCTATTGAATTAAATGGAAAGCTTGTTTTTACAGCTCGAAAAGGAAGTGTTTGGTATATTGTATCAGAATTTTA
>CAZMTM010000113.1:0-2754 GCA_964569175.1 uncultured Gammaproteobacteria bacterium
TTGGACACTGGTCGCCACTTTCATTGTAGCGGTAAGTTATATTTTTATCCCAATGACAATACCCATAAGGCGCTCCCTCTGGCCGCTTTTCGTCGCCCTGGCAGTTATATCTCTTTCCCTTGGTGTAATTTTAATATTTTTAACCCTAAAAGAAAAAATAAAAGGATGGACTAAAAAATTTTTGTTGCTTACGGGAATTTCTGTTGTAGGAATGCCTATTAGTATTATTTTACATAATTTTATTTACGGTTTATTTATTTACTTTTTCGGCCAAGGTTTTTGGGAGGGAATCGGCTTACCAGACGAACCCTTATTTTTTATCATAGCAATCTTTATGTGCCCAATAGGATTTTTAGTTGGTACAATAGGTAGTGCAGTGATTTTTATCAAGAAAAAAGAGGTTCATTAAAAACCTCTATCCTCCCACCCAACCCATAAAGGTGATTTAATATCACCTTTTTCAATTTTCAAAACTAGATACAGGCGCTTTAAAACTGCTGCCCCTGATAGTTTAAATAAAGACCGAGAGCTTTAACTCTCGGTCTAAAATCTACTAGTAGAATAATCTCTATCTCTATTTTTACTTATTTTCACGTTCATCCGCAAAGGGTGAAATATATATTAATTTATAAACCACTCTTTATAAAGAGTGGTTTATTCTTTGATTTCTCCTTCTTCGGTAAAAAAAAGCTTATCTGTTTTTGTACGATATGACGTTTCAAAAAGAATCTTGCCAATTCTACAGGCAAAAATTCTAGCTACAATTCCGTGTTTTCTGCGCAAATATTTTTTAATTGCCCTGGCATCACATTTTCTCTTTACTATCCATAATCCGCCACCTTTTCTTGGATGATCTGAAAGTGGTTCCAGCGGCTTATTCCAAACGTTAAAATGGTACTGCATTCTCGTAGCTCCCAGTAGTCCAACTGAAGTAAGATCTTCGCGCAAAACCTTATAATATACCTTCCTCTTTTCCTTGCGGGGCACTTTGTTCCTCCTTTTTTAAAGTCCTTTATCTGTCTCGAGGCTATCATATTCTACTGTTTAATCACCTATTACTTTTTACTTTGTGATAATCTTTGAGGGTCTTTTCCCATTCGGGCATAAAAATCCATAAGAGAAAATATACAATAATAACGGGAAATTTGGTAAAGAAAAAGATACAAAAAACCAATCTCACAAGCCAAACTGGCAACTTTAACCAGTATCCTATGCCTGCACACACGCCCCCAAGCCATCCGTAGTCCGCAACACGCCTTAATTTTCTTTTCACGATTAAGCTCCTTTTATTAAAAATTTGTTTTAATGGGCCGCCCTCTAAACTTATAATCATCCTATCATATTTTAAAACTCTTGTCAAGAATCAACTACTCCCGCCCTTTTCAAAATTTGCGGAACAGAATATTTATATTTCCTTGTTTTCTTCAGCGCCTTCTTTGCCTGCCGTTTGGAAAGAAAACCAACTGTGACTTCTCTGGCCAAACGAGTGGTGTCTGGATGAAATCCCAAATTATCATAGAGTGGTTTTTCGGCTGCCAGAGCTAAAAGACAAGAAGCAGCATTGGATTGAACACTACGGTAATAATTCCAGCCCATTTTCTTAAGAACTTTTTTAGTATCCTTTAATTTTGTCTGAACTAAAAATGGGAAATGGACAATATAAACCGGGGGTTTATTTGAAAATGGCTTTAATTTTCTGATGGCCGATATTACATAGTTTTCTCCCCGGGTAGTTTGTTCCAAAGAAGTCCATTCATTAATCCCCAATACTATAACCCGTACTCCATGCTTCAGCGCCTCAGAATAATAAGCGCGGATAAAAATTTTTCTGCATACCCAGCAGGGCCGTACCACGCCACGATAATTTTTACGTCCTGTTTTATAGTCCTTGATAAATTCTTCCTTTTTATTTCTAGAATAAAGTTCCGCCATTTGGCGGAATAATTTTACATCTGGTCGTCTAACATATTTTTTAATAGGAATTATCTTATAATCAACCCGGCATATCTTTTTAGCTACATTTCTGGCTCTTTGAAAAATATAACGATGGAGATATCCAGTATCCAGAGTAAAAGCCAAGGGGGTAAAACCCATTTCTTTGATCTGGTAAAGAGTAGCTGAGCTGTCTTTCCCTCCGGACAATCCTACCATTACATCATAATCCCCCTCCCCCCTTCCTATAAACGACCTAAACAACTTCAATTCTTTAACTAAAGATTGTTTGCTAAATTTTTTTTTAAAAGTCTGGCAAATATTACAATATCCCTGCTTATTGAACTTAATCCAGGGATTTTGGCTGGTGTTGATACATTTTTTACACTCTTGAATCATTTTTGTGGAGACAGAAGATTAATCTGCAAAATATATTTTTATAGAATTTAAATTAATTCTGTCTTTACTCTAACATAATAAAAAACCAAAACAACGATCTTCGGCCGAAAAATTGGAAATCTTTTCGCGAACAATATTAGAACTTGTTTGGTGGGTTAACTACTCTAAAATATTAAAAGTTGAAAGGATTTTACTATAGAGCGTTTTATTATCCTTGTTATCTACATCTAACATACCAATCTTAAGAGGTATTATCCTCGGGCGGTAATGCCCCCATACATCTCCAATTTATTTCGGCTGTTTTTGTAAATTCTTTTACAACACAGGCCGGATTGCAGAATTCTTTTGCAAACTCTTCTTTCATGTCTAAATCAATCCACCATGTCTTTGAGTTTGAATTGTATATGTATTTATCCGTCAAAC
>CAZMTM010000114.1:0-2703 GCA_964569175.1 uncultured Gammaproteobacteria bacterium
TAATAGTGGCCGGACTGACTTTCAGCCCCGACTTTTTGGCTAAATATTCTGAACCAACCGGACGAGTCGTTCCAACGTATTCGCTGATTATAATCCTGAGTAATTTTTCCTGACGCTTTGTCATTTTCATATTAATATTTTACCGCCGTGATATCTTAGAAGATATCTTAACATAACAATTAGCACTCGTCAAGGCCGAGTGCTAATATAATTGTGGAAAACTCAAGAGAGAGAATAATACAAGGTCTTGACTAATTTAAAAAATGTGGTAAACTTACAAATAGAAACCGTACAACAAGGAGGGTAAAAATGACAAAACAGTATCTGTTTATCGCTATTGAGGGTGTTGATGGGATTGGCAAGACAACTATTGCCCAAAAACTGGCCGGCGAACTAAACGCCATCTATTCTAAAACGCCTCCGCCATCACTAAAATGGATAGCCAGAATTTTAGACAAATTCCACAATCCTGAGATAGAAACAATCGGCTATACGTTTCTGGTAATCTGGACCTCGGTAATTATTCGTCAACGCTTAAAATCATGCCCGGTTATCTGCGACAAATACATTTTAACAACTATTGTAGATCAGTCCTGTCTTAAAGGAAAGCTGGTCAAAATGATTGAGGACTTAAGATATAAATTCGTACAAAAACCGGATTACACGTTTTGTCTAACTATCTCTGATAAAAATGAATTGACGGAACGACTAAAAAAACGCGGCAAGCTAGACAAAAATGACAGACAATTGCTCCCGCACTGGTCTAAGATACAGGAAAAGTATCAAAAACTTACCGAAGTAACAACTATTGATACTACCCATAAAACTCCGGAAGAAATTCTATCTATTATACTCAGATATTTATAAAGAGGTCCTCTGATTAATTAATAAATCTTGGGCCTCTTATCACTTTTTCTTAAAACACTCTTTGATATAATTCAAGTTAAAAAATAATTTTACTATGACCAAAAATATTGAAGTAGAAGTTAGGGGGCCCTTAACCAAAAAAGGGTTCCAAAAACTTAAGAAATATCTATCCAAAAATGGTAAATTTATTACCAGAAAATCAAGACTGTCCTTGATGTATTTTCGCACAAAAATTCCCAAAAATGTTACTGCCATAAAAAACGACCCAGTTGATCTAAGGCTTCGCATAACAAACGGTGTGGCCACCATGGTAATGAAATATGGTCAATGGAGCGGTAGCGACATCAGAAAAGAATTTGAATTCATAATAAACCAGAAGCAATTTGGCGAAGCTATCGAATTCTTGGGGGCTCTCGGTTGGATGAAAACTGTTGCCTACGCTACTAACGCATTCATTTATCAATGGAGAAAAATTGAATTTGCTGTTGTTGAAATAAAAAATTATGGGTACGTTTATGAGGCTGAGATACTGGTTAAAAATAAAAAAGATATAATTTTGGCAAGCAAAAAAATAAAAAACGTTTGTTCTCAACTTGGTCTGAGAGAATATCAATCTGGCGAATTTGAAAAACAATGCAATCAAATTAATAATACTAAAAAACTACAATTTAACTTTAATAAAACTTCTTTTAATACCTTCAAAACTAAATTTCAAAAATTTTTTAAATAAATATGGCTCAAATAAAACAAAGACCAGCAGTAAAACATTACATTATTGAAGTTTTTGGGCTAGACCGCAAAGATTTACTGCACACCAAGTCAATAAAAGATACTGTCTCTAAACTAGTCAAGGGGCTTGATCTAAGGGTCCTTGATAAATTGGTTTATGACTTTAAACCTTTTGGCGCTACTTATCTTTTTGTTTTATCCAGCTCACATCTGGCCGTTCATACCTGGCCAGAAAATAATTATCTACATATTGACCTATTTATTTGTTCCACTGCGGAACCGAAACGAGAATTAAAGACAGTAATAAAAACTGTTTTCAAAACTACTAATTTTAAAATCCGTCAGATTTCCTATAGATAAACGGTAAAAAAAACAAAAACGCTTTATCGACAAGCGTTTTTTTATTTACTTATAATATCTTATTTTGAAAGCCATTTACGGTTCGACGACCCCTTGTATACTACCTGGCTATATTTATTTTTTAGCTGTCGAAGCAACTTTAAATCAACAGTTTGCATATCGCCGATTTCAACAAATTTATTTTTAGTTAGTAAAATAATTTTTAGCTCTGGATCAATAAAAAAATACGAATCATTTGAATCCACGTTAGAAAGCGGAGCTATATTTTGGCCGGGAAACACTTCTCTAACTTTCTGACATAAACCATTGAATTCTCTATCCATTATTTTATATTTCTTTTGATGCCTGGCGCCAAAACTCAACGGCGAAAATTGATAAAGACGCCAGGTATCCGGATGATATAAATTATTATCTTCAAAAACTAGTTGACCAATTTTAATTAAATCATTTTTATTAATTTGCGATACTACAGTTCCTATTTTAACTAGACAGGACGGCTTATTTTTTTTAAAAAATTTCAATATCCTAATCACCTCTTGATACGATTTTTTATCACGGCCCATTTTTTTACTCATCGTCATAGTAGATCCGTCCAAAGGAAGTCCGATACAATCAAGATATCTATTAATCCGCGACCAGTACTTTAACAGTAAAATACCGTTGGTTGATAAATAAATTTCTAAACCTTTTTGACGAATATATCTAATAATCTGGAGTAAATCTTTTCGCATCAACGGTTCTCCGCCG
>CAZMTM010000115.1:0-2274 GCA_964569175.1 uncultured Gammaproteobacteria bacterium
ACTATCGTCTTCTCTCTAGAGAAGTACTGGAAAAAGTAAAAATCAGTACAATTGGGTTTGAAGCCGACACTGAATTTCTTTTTCGAGCCGCTCAATACAGACTTCGCATTATCTTTCTGTCAATTAAAACTATCTATATTTCGGGCCGCCAGAGCCGAATCCGACCGCTCAGAGATACACCGCGCTATTTTCTTCTCTGTCTGAAAGAAATTCTGCATAAATTGAAAAATTAAAAAAGAGTCCTGTAAAAATTGGGCTCTTTTTGTTATAATCGAAATTAAATTAAATTTAGAATGGCGGCTGATTGGTATCAGCCTCTTTATTCATTAACGGGCAGATGGACTGATAATCGCAGAACCTGCAATCCGGGCCAACTCTGGCTGTAAATTCTTTGTCTTTCTTGATTTGCTCAACCGTATTTATTACTTTTTCTAAAGTTTCTTTATTCTCATTGTCTCTAATCGGCACATTAATCATTTTATTCTCGTCCAGATAAAAATAAATTTTCTTGCCAACCGGGTCATCTGGCTGTAAATAGCTAAGTAATAAATGATAAAAATCCAGTTGAAATGACTTCTGTCCTCCTCGCCACAACTTGCCGGTTTTGTAATCAATAATTTCCAGACCCTTTTTTGTTTTATCTACCCGATCCAATTTCCCGGTCAACTTAATATCATATTCTTTTAACGGATGAGCAGAAAGCTCCTCTGGAGTTAAAAACGGCTCAATTTTGGCCAGGCGGCTGTTAAAAAAATTTCCAAGCTGCTGAACGGATTTGGTTACCCATCGGTTAATCTCCTCTTGTTTACCATTAAACACTTTATACTCTGGGTCTTTTCGCCGGTGGTGGCTCAAAAACTTTTCTTTAAAAACTTCTCTTAATTTTTCTAGGGTTCTTTCTTTCGGTTTCAAATGGCGATAATAATGGTTCAAGGTGGCATGAATCAATTCGCCAATTACCAGGGGCGGAGTATCTTTCTGATAAAATTTTCTTAATTTATCAATGTACTCAAAACGATACTGCCGGGGACAGCGAAGATACATTTCCATCTTATATGGAGAAATATTAAACATAAAAAATCTTTCTATCAACTTCCGCAAGAAAAAACTATTTTTTATCCTTGAATTCTATCTCAAGGTCATCGCCTTCCTGCTCCATAAATTCCAGACACTCTTTTCCGGGTTCTAGTTGAGCGTCTATCTCCCTTATTTCTTCCCAGAGGTTGGCAATGCAAAGCCGATTCTTTTTACTATTTCGTTTTTCCAACGGTAAATCCATCAGCCGGTTCAATTCTTGGTATTTTTCTTCAGATATTTTTCCCAAATCGCTCACGTATTCAGCCATTGCTTTCTTAATCTTTTCTTTTGACGATTCTGTTTCTTTTTTTTCTTTTACTCCGCGAGAAATTTTTTCCGCTAAATGTTTCATAATTACTCGCTTAATTTTAAAAAGGTTAAATTATTTATATACATCTATATCTTACCACTTTCTGTTAATTTTGCCAAATCCTACAAGGTCGAACCTCCGATTTTCTAGTTGACGAAAATTTAAACTCTGGTATACTAAATCTGGTACCTAAAAAGGGAGGGAAAAGTGTCTTTTTTAAAAAAACTACCTTTATGGAAAAAGATTGCCCTGGCCGCCGTTATTAGTCTGATTATTGTTCTGGCCTCTGTTAATCACCTGCTCCTAAAAAACATAGTTTATTGGCTTGGTATACTCTGGCGAACCGAAACAGCGATAGTAGTCTGGCGGACTATGGAAAAACCTTTCTGGCTATTATTGATTATCCGATCCTGTTGCGATGTCTGGGGAATACTTTTGACCTGGTGGCTAACCGGCCTCACCCTGCGAGCTACGCAAACGATTCACCAACACCCCGGAGTTTTTGGACGATTGGCTCGAAAACTTAGAAAAGGCTTTGAAAAACGAATTAATAACTCCAAATCTCAAAAAAGGTTAACCTGGCTCAAAAATAAAGAGGCGTTCATTCTTTATCTAGCTATGCTTATCCCTTATTGGCCATTTCTTCCAACCGCCATCACCATAGTCGTCAGAATGCGTCAATTAAAACGGGCTCTGCTTATTTTAATCATCCTCAACGCCATCAGAAACACAACTATTCTTTTGCTTATATGGAAAGGTATTTCACTGTTTAAATAAAATACCCCTTAATCAAAAATTAAGAAGGGGTATTTTTATTTCTGAATCGTTATTATTTTCCAAACCCGGTCTTTTAAAAGTTTATATCTCGTATAACCATCAACGTTTCT
>CAZMTM010000115.1:2284-2702 GCA_964569175.1 uncultured Gammaproteobacteria bacterium
TTCTTTGCCAAGCTACAGCCGGGAGAATCTGAACACCGGGTGGGAATTGAGAACGCGTTAAATCTACTTCTTGACCGTTCGGTAAACGATTAAAATAATGCGAACCAAAACCAATGGCCACGGTTCTCAATATTTCTCCGCCAAAAAAATCCTGGACAATCAAAGCAGTAACAAAACACTGACCCCATGCCGGATTATTGGACGTCCAGGTTTTGGGAAAAGCACTGGTTTCTTTAGACCACGCTTCCTTTAAAATTTTAGTTAAAGCTGTTATGGTCAATAAAACCTCCTGTTTAAACAACTGACTTCAGGATATCATATTTTCGCCTTTCTGTCAAATTTTAATCTCGCTTTTTTGTCTCGCTTCTTATTCAGTTTTGAAAAAAAACAGTGGCCTGTTAAACAGACCACTTTTTTT
>CAZMTM010000116.1:0-2640 GCA_964569175.1 uncultured Gammaproteobacteria bacterium
AAATATAATATTTATTAAATAGAATTTATGGTATTTATTAAATGGTTTAAAAACCTAACAATTAAAGACGTTCCCGAGGTTGGCGGAAAAAACGCTTCTTTAGGAGAAATGTATCAGAAACTTAATAAAAAAGGCGTACGTGTCCCTAATGGTTTCGCGACTACCTCCGATGCTTATTGGTATTTTTTAAAGAAGAGTGGTTTAAAGAAAAGAATCAGGGAAGCTCTACGCGGTTTAAATGTAAAAAATATTAACAATTTGATGAGTCGAGGCAGAAAAGTTCGTCAGTTAATTTTAAACGCTAAATTGCCTCAGGATTTTGAATTAGCCGTTGTTAAGGCTTATAAAAAACTTTCTCGTGAGTATGGCGTTAGGGCGGTTGATGTGGCGGTACGAAGTTCGGCGACAGCCGAGGATCTTCCGAGTGCGTCTTTCGCGGGTCAGCAAGAGACCTTTTTAAACATTCACGGCGAAAAACAGCTTTTAGAAGCGGTGCGAAAATGCATTGCCTCTCTTTTTACTAATCGGGCTATTGTTTATCGCGAAGAGCAAGGATTTGGTCAATTAAATGTGGCGCTTTCGGTTGGCATTCAAAAAATGATTCGTTCAGATTTAGCCTGTTCTGGAGTAATGTTCTCTTGCGATACCGAGTCAGGATTTGCCGATGTAACCGTAATTAATTCGTCCTGGGGTCTGGGAGAAAACATTGTTCAGGGAAAAGCCAGTCCTGATGAATTTATGGTTTACGAGCCTTTACTTGAAAAATTTAAACCAATTGTCAGCAAGAGATTAGGCGCCAAGGAATGGAAGATGATTTATACTAAAGATCCGGTCAGGCCGGTTAAGAATATTCGTCCTCCCCGGAAAGAAAGAGAAAAATTTACTCTTTCTGATAAGGAAATTTTAGAATTAGCCCGCTATTCAGTAATAATTGAAAAACACTATAAAAGGCCGATGGATATGGAATGGGCTAAAGACGGTCGGGATAAAAAATTGTATATTCTCCAGGCCAGGCCGGAGACAGTTCAATCTCAGAAAAAAATAGATGTTTTAGAAAAATATGTTTTGTTTGGTAAGGAAAAAGCCCGGGCTTTGGCTCGCGGGCGAAAAACCAAAAAGACAAGGTTTAGGGTTTTGACTAAGGGCGTGGCCGTGGGTAGTAAAATTGGTCAGGGTCAAGCCAATGTAATTAAGGATGTAAAAGGTATTAAGAAGTTCAAAGAGGGACAGATTTTAGTTACTGAGATGACCGACCCCGACTGGGTACCAATAATGAAAATAGCCAGTGCTATTGTTACTAATGCTGGGGGCCGCACATGTCATGCCGCTATTGTCTCGCGCGAGCTTGGTATTCCCTGTATTGTTGGTACTGGTAGCGGGACTAAAGCGATAAAACAAAAACAAAAAATTACTGTCAGTTGTGCTGAAGGAGAAGAAGGATATGTTTATCAAGGACTTTTACCGTTTAAAGTTAAAAAGACGTCTATTAAGGGATTGAAACGTCCCAAAACAAAGATAATGCTCAACGTTGGTGAGCCAGAGCAGGCTTATGTTTTTTCTTTTATTCCTAATGACGGAGTGGGGTTGGCCCGCGAGGAGTTTATCATCAACAATTTTATTGGTATTCATCCGAAAGCTTTACTCAACTATTCAAAAATCAGGGATAAAAAAGTTAAAGCCCAAATTAATAAAAGAACTTTAGGTTATAAAGATAAGGTTCAATTTTATGTTGATAAATTAGCCGAAGGAGTCGCCCGAATTGCCAGCGCCTTTTATCCCAAAGACGTAATTGTTAGGTTTTCTGATTTTAAGACCAATGAATATGCTAACCTTATCGGTGGCCAGATTTTTGAGCCGAAAGAAGATAACCCAATGATTGGTTGGCGGGGCGCCAGCCGTTACTATAGTCCGGAGTTTAAGGAAGCTTTTATCCTGGAATGTCAGGCGATTAAAAAAGTGCGTGAACAAATGGGTCTGGACAATGTTATAGTGATGGTTCCTTTCTGCCGAACGATTAAAGAGGGCAAGAAAGTGTTGAAGATTATAGATGAGGCCGGATTGCGAAAGAGAAAGAAAGGCATAAAACCGCTGCAAATTTATGTGATGTGCGAAGTGCCGTCTAATGTGATACTGGGCGAAGATTTTGCCAAGATTTTTGATGGGTTTTCAATTGGTACCAATGACTTGACTCAATTGACCCTGGGACTGGATAGAGATTCTTCGGTGGTGGCTCATATTTTTGACGAAAGAAATGAAGCAGTTAAGAAAAGCGTGGCTAAGATAATTAAAATAGCTCATAAGTATAAGAGAAAAATCGGGATTTGCGGTCAAGCTCCTAGTGACTATGCAGAATTTGCCAAATTTTTGGTAAAGAATGGGATTGATTCTATCTCTCTTAATCCGGATACCGTAATTAAAACTACGCTTGATATATTAAAAACAGAAAAAAAGAAAAATTAATTTTGATAAATAATTCAACCTTGCTGATTGGTAGTGGGGTTGAATTTTTATTTTAAGGTGGTAAAATCTTAAACAGGACGGGGAGAGGTCGCATAGTCTGGTCGAGTGCGCAGCTTTGGAAAAGCTGTAGGCTTTTACGAGCCTCGGGAGTTCGAATCTCCCCCTCTCCGCCAATTTACA
>CAZMTM010000117.1:0-2625 GCA_964569175.1 uncultured Gammaproteobacteria bacterium
GAACTACTACCAGGGTCATTAATCTGATGTCGTAATTTTTAATATGACTTATCTCGTGAGCAATCACGCCTTCTAATTCCTCATTCTCCAATTTTTCCATTATCCCGGTAGTCAAAGCAATAGAAGCATATTTGGGTCCGCGGCCAGTAGCAAAAGCGTTAGGGGCCGGGTCATTGATAAGGTAAATTTTAGGTGTTGGCAAACCGGCAGTAATACATAGATTTTCGACCATGCGAAAAACATAAGGATTATCTTCTTTTTTAATTGGTCGGGCACCGGCCGTAACCAGGGCCATTTTATCTCCGGAATAATATCCGCCCAGACTCATTAGCAGGGCAATAGCACCGGCCACGATTAATCCTTGATAGCCAGAAGCGGTTAATTTGCCAAACAGCCAGCCGAGAAAAAGAATAAAAGCGATAAAAAAAATAATTAGGAATATTGAACGGCGTTTGTTGGAATCAATCTGTGAATACATAAAGGTATTCTAATATTCTACCTTAAAAATGGAAGAAGTCAAGACTTTCGTCGCTTTCCATGAAAGGCTTGATAAACTTCTTTGAGGTGCTGGTCAGTGACATGCGTATAAATTTGAGTGGTAGTGATGTTCTTGTGACCAAGCAATTCTTGAACAGCTCGCAAATCGGCTCCGTTGGCCAAGAGGTCGGTGGCGAAGCTGTGGCGTAAACTATGAGTAGTTATTTTTTTAGTGATACCAGCGATTTTAGCGTATTTTTTAACCAATCTTTGAATTGAACGCGGACTGAGACCTTGATTTTTTTCTTTTAGTTTTTTAGATTTGAAAGAGGAAATTCTTTCGATTTTTTTAGCCATTTTTCGGGCGGCTTTATCGTGCCGGATAAATAGGGCTGGTTCCATGTCGGTTCTGGTTTCCAAGTATTTTTTAAGCCAGTATTTGGCCTGATTAGAAAGAAAAACCACCCGCCATTTATTACCTTTGCCGCGGACGGTAAATTCGTCTTTTTTAAGATTAACGTCTTCAATCTGTAGATTGGATAGTTCGGAAACACGCAATCCAGTAGAAAAGAGTAATTCCAGAATAGCTTTATCTCTGGCTTTGATAATTTCTTCCTGTTTGCTTTGCAGGGGTGCGTCTAATAATTTTTCTAAATCATCTCCTTCTAAAAAAGAAATCTGTCTTTCGCCAATTTTGGCCAGTTCAATTTTCCCCGGCGCCATTGTTTTTATATCACGCTTGGCTAAATATTTGAGAAAATTTCTTAAGGCAATCAGATGATAATTCTGGGTGGCCGAAGAAAGACCGCCGCCGCGGGGATTTTTAAAGCGGGACATCCAGAGGCGGTATTGCCGAACAACTTCCGATTTGATTTCCTGGGGCGTGCTGATTTTAGCTTGCTTGAGAAATCTAATAAGATAAAAATGGTAGTTCCGCACTGTTAATTGGCTGGCGCCTCTTTCAATCTCCAAATGTTCTAGAAATTCAGTAACTAATTTTTGAAGTTCACTAGGCATATTATTATTATAAAGTGATGTTTTGAGTGTGTCAAGATTTTACGACTCCTGAAAGATGTTCACGAAATCCTTTTTGTGACGCTAATATTTAGAATTATGATTTTTAAATTTGTTTTTGATAATCAGGTAGCCGATTAAAATCCCGGCCGTATCAAAACAAACATCTCTTAATGAGCATTGGCGACCCAGGATAAAGTTTTGGTGCCACTCATCTGAAATAGCGTAGAGGATGGATAAAATAATTGCCCAAATTAAGTTATTTTTCAGAGGTTTAGAATTGAAAGCCCTGATTAAGAGCAGAAATAGAATACCAAATTCAACCATATGGGCTATTTTTCGTAAGATAGTATCCCAGAATTGCTCCAGACCGCTCCTAAGGTTGGGGATAGAAGATAGATAGAAGATAAGGGCGGCCCAGCAAATTACCGGCAGCCAGAGTTTTACTAATCGTTTGAATTTAATCATATTCTTATCATATTGGTCAAAGCGGTCTAAGTCAAGGGATGGGTTACTTTCTGCCCACTTGACACGGTTTTTCATAATTTGCTATAATTAGAATATTCTTTACAAGGAGGTAGAAGGATGGCCGCCAGGTTTACGTTTAGATCAAATGTGCAATGGACAGGAAAGAAAAAGGGCCGGTTAAGTAGTGAGGGGAAACCGGATATTACCATCTCTACTCCACCCGAATTTAAGGGTACTGAAGGATATTGGTCTCCAGAGGAATTATTTATCTCTTCCATCAATACCTGTATTATGACTACATTTTTGTACTTTGTGGAGAAATTCGCTCTTGATTTTTCTTCTTATCAGAGCAAGGTAGAGGGCGAAGTACGTCTTGAGGGAGGAAAATTTATTTTTTCTTCAGTAACCGTAAGACCTTGCATTACAGTAAAAAATGAGAGTATGCGAGAAAAGACTCTCCATGTTCTGGAGAAAAGCAAAAAATACTGTTTGGTATCTTCATCTGTAAAACCCGAAATCTTGATGGTACCGGAAATAAAGATTGAAGAGAAATAAAAAGAAAAATTAAAAGCCCGTCAATTGACGGGCTTTTTGCTTACTCTCTGCCCAGCGATTGACAAAAATTCTATTTAATGTTATTTTTAAAACAGTTTATTACAACATAAA
>CAZMTM010000118.1:0-2617 GCA_964569175.1 uncultured Gammaproteobacteria bacterium
GGCAATGTTGAAGAAATGATTAATTTGCGGACTGGTGAAATAGTTAAAGAACACAGCACTAATCCAGTTCCTTTTATAGTTGTTGATAAAAGTCGAGAGAATGAAACACCGCTAGCTGAATCACCTGATCTAAGTACTATGCCGCCAGTTGGCATTTTAGCTGATGTATCCCCAACTATTTTGAAAATTATGGGGATTACCAAACCGGGAGAAATGACCGGCGCGGCTTTAGTGTAATTAGTTTTTAATTATATAACTTAAATTTTTATGGAAATAAAATATTTTTTTCAAAATGTAACTTTAACAACTCAACAGAGGGATTTAATTGAGGGAAAAATTCAAAAATTTGCCAGATTGACCGATAAAATATGGGAAGCAAAAGTTGATTTAAGTTATAACCCTGGTCATGGCAAGAGACACGGCCGAAAAGAAATTTTCCGCATGGAAATTAACCTTCGGATGCCTAATAAGATTTTGCGCGGAGTTGAGCGGGCCCCGGATTTTCAGACGGCGCTTGATAACGTTGGACAGAAATTAATCAGGCAGTTAAGGAAATACAAAACTTTTGGTGAGATAAGAAAGAAAAAAACAGCCAAAATCATCAGGAGAGCAAAGTCAATATAAGAAGCGTAATATGCCTTTTTTATCTAAATTATTTGGCGACCCAAACCAGCGCGAAATTGATAAACTCCAATCCATTATTAATGAAATTAACTGTCTGGAACCGGAATTGGAAAAACTGACTGACGAAGATTTATTAGAAAAATCAGCTCGCTTGAAAGAAAAACTGTCGCAGGGTCAAACTAAAGCTCAAATTTTACCTCAGAGCTTTGCTTTAGTCCGCGAAGCAGCTAAGAGAACGCTTGGCCAACGTCATTTTGATGTTCAGTTAATGGGCGGAATTGTACTTGAACAGGGCAAAATTGCTGAGATGAAAACTGGCGAAGGTAAAACTCTGGCAGCTACTTTAGCTGTTTCTTTAAATGCCCTGGGTGGTCAGGGCGTTCACGTAATTACGGTTAATGATTATTTGGCCCGCCGGGATACAGTCTGGATGGGTCAAATTTATCATGCCCTGGGGTTGAGTGTTAGCTGTATTGTTCACGATGCAGCTTTTATTTATGACCCGAAGTATGAGCCAAAAACGGCTGAGACAGAAGAAAAAGAACGTGATCAAGCGCGCGATAAAGTGGGCGGATTTAAAGTGGTTGAAACTTATTTACGACCGGTTTCTCGCAGAGAGGCCTATTTAGCCGATATTACTTATGGAACTAATAATGAATTCGGCTTTGATTATTTGCGTGATAATTTAGCCCGTGATTTTAATCAGATGGCTCAGCGAAAATTGAATTACGCCATTATTGATGAGGTTGACAGTATTTTAATTGATGAGGCGCGCACCCCTTTAATTATTTCAGCGCCAGCTGAAGAATCAGCTGACCTATATTACAAATTGGCCAGATTGATTAAAGGATTAAAAAGAGACGAAGACTATATTGTTGATGAAAAATTACGCGCTGTCATCCTAAATGAATCCGGGCAGAATAAAATGGTGGCTTATCTTGGCGAAGATGCCTGGGCTGATAATAATGTTACTCTGGTTCATCACATTGACTCTGCTTTGCAGGCCGAGGCTCTTTTTAAAAAAGATAAAAACTATGTGATTAAAGATGGTCAGGTGGTAATTGTGGATGAGTTTACCGGTCGTTTAATGTTCGGCCGCCGTTATTCAGAAGGATTGCACCAGGCGATTGAAGCTAAAGAAAAGGTAGATATAAAAAAAGAATCCCGGACCATGGCCACTATTAGTTTTCAGAATTATTTTCGTTTTTATAAAAAACTGGCCGGTATGACCGGTACGGCAGTAACTGAGGCCGAAGAATTTCAAAAAATCTATAGTTTAGAAGTAGTGGCTATTCCTACTAATAAACCGTTGATTAGAGAAAAATTACCTGACCGTATTTATCAAACCGAGTCAGGGAAATTCAAGGCCCTGATTAAAGAAATAAAAAAGCGTCATCAAAAAGGCCAGCCAATGTTGATTGGCACAGTCTCGGTGGAAAAAAATGAAATAGTTTCTCAGTTATTAGAGCGAAACGGCGTTTCTCATCAGGTTCTTAATGCCAAAAATCATGAAAGAGAAGGAGTAATTATTGCTCAGGCCGGAAAATTCGGAGCGGTTACAGTAGCCACTAATATGGCTGGTCGGGGAGTGGATATTATTTTGGGCGGTAATCCAGCTAGTAAAGAAGAGCAGAAGAAGGTGTTGGAGCTGGGCGGTCTCCATGTGATTGCTACTGAGCGGCATGAATCAAGAAGAATTGATAACCAGTTGAGGGGAAGAAGCGGCCGACAGGGTGATCCCGGTTCCAGTCAATTTTTTGTTTCTTTGGAAGATGATTTAATGCGTATTTTTGGCGGAAGCAAATTGGCTAATTTAATGAAAACACTTCGTTTACCGGAAGATTTTCCCATTGAAAATAGAATAGTTTCGCGGTCAATTGAAGCGGCTCAGAAAAAAATAGAAGGATTTAATTTTGATACCCGAAAACATTTATTGGAGTATGATGATGTTTTAAACAAACATCGCGAAGCAATTTATCGCCGCCGGAGAAAA
>CAZMTM010000119.1:0-797 GCA_964569175.1 uncultured Gammaproteobacteria bacterium
AAATAATATAATAGTATTTTTTGGTTAAAATATATCTTTTAATATTGTTTTTGTCCGCTTTCATAGAATAAAATCCAAATAATTTTCTTGAGCAATAACTTTATACTCAGCATTTTTATAATTTTCAGACCAATCCCTCGGCCTTTTTTTTCTTTTATCTAAAGACCACTTTATTTCAAAACCGTATAATTTTCCGTTTCTTTCTTCAACCAGATCTATTTCTTGTCCATTATAGGTACGCCAGAAATAAGATAAACCAGATACTTTTTTATATTCCTTCTTCTTAATTCTTTCCATCATAATAAAATTTTCAAATAGCGCCCCTTTGTCATCCCTCTCAGACAAATAATTAAATTGAGAAATGACCGCGTTTCTAACGCCGTTATCTATAAAATAATATTTAGACTTTGTAGAAACTTCATTTCGCAAATTGCGGCCAAAAGACCCTATTTTTTTAATAACAAAAGCTTTTTCTAAAATATCCAAATATCGGCCAACAGTTTTTACATCAAGCCCAACCCGGCCAGCCAATTCATTCAAAGATACTTCGTTCCCTATTTGAAAAGAAATTAATTTTAATAGATCCAACAACCGTCTTGAACTCTTAATTCTTTCCAAAGCAAAAACGTCTTTTAATAAATATGAATTAACCAATTCCTCTAAAACATTTACTTTGTCAGACCTCTTTTTGCTAGTTATAACCTCTGGATAAGACCCAAAAACCAAAAAATCCGCTAATTCTTCTTTTAACTCATATTTATTATATTTAGCTAAAAGTTCTAATTGAGAAAACGGAT
>CAZMTM010000119.1:807-2533 GCA_964569175.1 uncultured Gammaproteobacteria bacterium
CGGATATAAAACAATAGTATTTTTTCGACCGGTAAGAGGTTCACCGACTTTTTGCGCCAAATCAAACGAGGAAGAACCCGTGGCGATTATTCTTAATTTAGGCACCTGGTCTACTAAAATTTTTAATCCCATGCCAATATTAGGTATTTGCTGCGCCTCGTCAATGGCAATTAATTCATAGCCGGAAGCGTATTCAATAATTTTTTTAAAATCTTGAGAACTCAAAAGTTGCTGTACTCTAATATTATCGCCTGAATCTAATTTATACTTTAATTTGGTTTCAGATAAAAAGCTATTTAATAGCGTAGTTTTGCCTACTTGACGAGGGCCATAAAGAATTAAAACTTTCTGCGGCTTTACTAAATCTTTTAAATTATAAAATCTTTTAATCATAACTGTTCCTTAAATTCACACTAATTTATGGACTACAGCTCCACAAATTTATTATAAATTATTAAATAATAATGTCAAGGCCCGCTAAGAGCAATTCATCTCTAGCAAATACATTTTATCCATAAATTCTGCCTTAGTAGTCCTGCCACTCCTATCGCCCTATTTTTCGTACCAGTATTTAAGACCAATTGAACGGAAATAAGGGGTGATATAACTTTTCTCCGATTTTTTCGGATTAATGACAATCTTCCAGCGCAGGTCATTGCCTGAATTTTCAAAATCGGTAATTGCGCCTAGCTGATTCTTCTGCCAACTTGCTCCGCCATTATTGGAAAAATAAATTTCCAGTTCAGATAGAGTTTCGGTGCCGGATTCTGAAGCAAGCCCGCCAGAATCCAGACGCTGAATCTGAGCCGCGCCAATTCGCGAAACGGAAAAATTAACCTTATTTGAGACTGCCTGCCGCGACTGGCTTAAATCAAATCCATAGTCCTTAAACCGATAGATTTTAATTCCCCCCTTTGGCACCCCGGCTATTAAACAGCCGCTATCTGTTTCAAAAGCATCAGGAATAATTTCTAAAAAATTCGGGTTAAAATTCAGCTGAAATATCCCATCAATCCTGGTATTAATATGTCCGTCCCAACGAATAATCGAATCAGCGCCGTTCTTAATATAGACTGAATGAGGAAAATTATAAAGAGAGAATGATTTATCAGCTGAAATACGCCAGCCGAAATAAGCAGTTAAATCGTTTAACTGTCCGCTTTTATCAATTACATAGGCCTGACTAAAATAACTGGCCCAGAAAAGAAAAATTTTGTCCTGAAGAGAAGGAATTATACCTAATTGGCCGGGGTATTCAGCCGTCTGAAAAGGCATTAAAGAAGAAATCCTATTTCCCTCGGCCACTTCATCCAGACCAAAAAGATAAAGACCGTCAATCGTCTTTTTTGTCCAGACCAGCAGCCATTTTTGTAAACCCTCTGACTCAAGCGAGAACATAAAGAGTTCATCCGGCGCTTTTCTCTGAAAAACAGTGGTCAGATTCTCCAAAAAACGACTTTCTGTAATCGACCGGCTGATTGGTTCTACGGATAACTGCCAGAATTTTATCGGGTCAGCGGTAGAAACAAGACAGGTTTGCTCGGCGCAAACAACTCTAATTTTATTCAACGAACTGATTTCCGGCTGCCCCTGAACCGGCTCTATTTCAATCTGCCAGCCTGACTCTTCGCTTAAAACACGCAAGATATCCAACCTAAGTTTTTTTTCTTTCTGCGAAAAAATCAGCCAGCTATCTTTTCCCTGATAAAAGAAATCAATAATATTT
>CAZMTM010000120.1:0-2528 GCA_964569175.1 uncultured Gammaproteobacteria bacterium
AAGTCCGTCTCCATCACTGTCAGGATTATTCTTATTAGTGCCTAAAGCGTTTTCTTCTGCATCGGTTAAGCCGTCGTTATCTAGGTCTGGAATAATCGGAGCTGGTTCAGGAGTAGTTACTGGTTCTTCCTCTGCCTCTGTTTCTGTCTCTATTTCTATCTTACCCGCATTAACTTCAGTTTTTTGGCCCTGATTAATCCGAAAATCTTTTATTTTAGGCCAGCTGTACCAGATGCCATAACCAACTGCCGCAATGATAACGATTATAATAATTGGCCGAAAAAAGTTTTTCCTTGGTTTAACCTCGTCCAACGATGGCAATGCCTTGCCAGATTTATTCGCTTCAGTTGGGGTGGCTGAAACCATAGATTCAGTTGACTCAACCTCTTTAAAAATATCTTCTATTTCGTCTGTTGGTCCGGAAACAGGAGTTTTTATTTCTTCGGGCATAAAATATACTAATAATAAATCTAATTTTTATTTAATTAGTCTGGCTTATATTCTAAATTAAAGCAACCACAAGATGAATTACCAGAGCAAGGATTACCACTATAATTTAAGGGCTTCTCATTGCAGCTATTACTATAATAACTGCACCAATGATGATATCCACAAATCTCCTCACTTGAATAATCATTACAATGATGCTGCCAATTATCCGGATTGGTATATTCTAAATTCAAATACAAACTATAATCTGCTCCAGCATCTTTAACCAGATACTGATAAATATGCGAACCAGCCCGCGGACCAGTCGGACATTCATAAGTCTTGGTATCTTCGTTATAGCAAGTCCCACCGCATTGATTCTCGCAACCGGCGCAATCTCCGGCAAATTGATTCTGCGGATCAACCGGCATAGCATCAATAAATTGCCCCTGAGGATTCTGCCAGGAAAGCCATTTACTGGTAGTCATACCAATAATATAAGTACCGGCTTCTAACTTAGGATAGTAACCATTAACCACCTGCTCAGCGTCCAGAATACCAGCCATAGTATTAATATCATAAAGACGGAACAAGTCTCTTTGAATCTGCGACTTATTGCCCGACACCGAAAAATTGGTATTAAATTTCCAATAATTCAACAATTGCTCAAAAATCCCAATTGTTTCTGCGCTGGCGCCGTCATTGTAGGAGATAAGATAAATTAAGCTGTCTATCTTCGGTCCAACAGTCAGATTGGTCGCACCAGCGTAAACCGTCCGACCATCTCTAGCCGCGTAATAACCATCAATAAAGAGATGGCTCGGGCTGGCCGGATTAGGTACGTTTTGCTTATACCATTCGGTTGGCGTCAAATGATCCGGGTTGGTATAAACCTGTAAACCAATAACATCATTTTTACCACTCACATTAAAAAGTAAGTTTTGAATTAAATTACCACTGGTAGCTCCAGAAGCCGGGGGTAATGATAATTCTGGTAGGAGAGGATTACCGTCTCGACAATAAGAAAATTCATAATTATAGTCTGGATCATTAAAGGGAAATCCAACCAATGGCGCTGGCCAAGGATTTTCACAAAGGAAAACGCTAACCACGGCAGTATCAGAATAGGTCTGGCCAATGGTTGACGGCTCAAAAAATTCATCAGTGGTAATCTCAGCCGTCGCCTTGATTTGAGCTGTGCCATCTTTATTATCTGCCGTAGCTATCTGGCTATCACTGTCACTATTAGAAATACTAACTATGGTCGGTGCCGAGGACTGCCAGGACCATGTCCATTCATAACCGGGAATACTGGCAATTTTATTTCCTTGAACATCATAAGTATAAGCGGTGAAATCCACCCTGGCATCCTTGGCGTAAAAAATAACTGAATCTGGCGGGGTAATCTTAACCTTTCCTTCTTCTTCTGGATAATCAATATTATAACTGGCTGCTAACTCCACCGTACTCAACTGACAGATTCCACTGTTTTGCGCTGTTTCTGGCAAGGTGGTAAATATCCAGAGATAATCACTGCTCATCTCTGTATCATACGGTTGTTTGCTTTTAACACCATTTGCTCCGCCAATAATATCTACTCTATACCGGTTATCACCGTCTAATAAGTCGGTTTTTAAAGAAACAATTGTTCTACCGGCTTCATCAACACTGAATACCTCAACTTTTTCCTGACACCAACTTTTTCCATTAATCGGCACTAATGGGTGTCCGGGAGATATCGGTGCAGAGGGTATTTGCGGTACAGGATTAATTGGTGTCTCGGGCTGTATCGGTCCGCCCGGCGGCATAATCTGGACCGCACGCGCTTTTTCACTAAAAATATTTTTTAATTTATTAAACAGTCCAAATTTATTAAAGAATCTAACAAAAATATTTTCTTTCCCCGAATTAATTTTTGGATTAAAATGATAACTTAAACTTGGGCAGGATATACCATCCGGATATTCTTTATAAAATTTAATCGTTTCTTTATTAATAGTGTTTTTATCTATTAATTGGTCGAAGGTGGCCGAGATCAAAGTATTGCGGCAAACATCTTTAGCCTCATTATCAGGTTCTAGATCGGAAGAGCGTCGTGT
>CAZMTM010000121.1:0-2507 GCA_964569175.1 uncultured Gammaproteobacteria bacterium
TGTGGGGAAAATGTCCTTTAGAATAAATAATATTTTAGGGACGGTCTCTCTAATAACTCTAACAATTTCAAGAGCCAGCCGAATACCGGGAATGCCCCGGATATTTTGATAACGCTTTAGGCATTGGCAAACCATTGAAGCTTTTTTAGAAAAAAATGTCTGGAAAATCGGCGAAAAAATAAAAATATAATTTATTATGAATATAAAAGACCTATCAAAAATTGAAAGGCCAGGGGAGAAACTGTTGTAATTGGAGATATGATTTGACATATCTCCAAAAATTTAATAAAATGACAATATAATAATCTATATTACCAAAATATGAGAAATTTTAAAGCGGGAGTTTATAAGCAACAATATCAATATAAAAGCTTTGCTCCGTCATCTATTAATAGAAATTTTGAATGGGAAGATAAAAAAATTGATAATTTACTTGTTGAAGCAATGCGTTATTTAGGCGAATTAAACGCTTATTCTGATTTGGTTCCTGATGTAGATTTTTTTGTTAAAATGCATGTTGTTAGAGAAGTAACGAAATCAAGTATGATAGAAGGAACTAAAACGGGTATTGATGAGGCGATATTACCAAAAGAAGAAGTTGACCCGGAGAAAAGAGATGATTGGAACGAAGTACAAAACTATATAGAAGCAATGAATTTTGCTATTGAGAAGCTTAAAAAATTGCCTTTAACTATGCGATTAATAAAGGAAGCACATCGGACATTGCTTTCCAGCGTTCGAGGAAAATATAAATTGCCGGGAGAAATCAGAAAAAGTCAAAATTGGATAGGCGGGTCCAATTTATCTGACGCCTTTTTTATTCCGCCATATTATGAAGAAGTCCCAGAACTTTTAACTGATTTGGAAAAATTTTGGTATAACAAAAATCTTAATGTTCCTGTTTTAATAAAAATTGCTATAAGCCACTATCAGTTTGAAACTATTCATCCGTTTTTAGATGGCAATGGTCGCATTGGTCGTCTTTTTATTACTTTATATCTTGTTGAATCGGGCATTTTAATTAAACCAACCCTGTATTTATCAGCCTTTTTAAAGAAAAATAGAAGCGCCTATTATGATTCACTAAATATGGTAAGACAGACAAATAATTTAGAGCAGTGGATTAAATTTTTCTTAAATGGAGTTATTAGAACAACTAAGGATAGCATAAAAACATTTAAAGATATTATTAAGCTACGTCAGCGCTACGAACAGAAAATAATGACACTTGGCATTCGCGCGCGAAAGGGACAAAAACTTTTACTTTATATGTTTTCTCGTCCTATCGTAAATAATAAAAACATTATCAAAGAATTAGATATTAGTTTTAACAGCGCCAATCGCTTAATTAAATCTTTAATGGAGCTTGGTTTACTTACTGAAATTACTGGTTTTTCCCGAAATAGACTTTTTGTTTTAAAAGAATATTTGGATTTGTTCAAAAAATAAAATAAAATGGCGAAAATACAGGATTTATCCTGTGCCTTCAGACAAAGCATATGAAGATAAAAGATTTATCAAAAATTGAAAGACCAGGGGAAAAACATAAAGGAACTGGACACAGAAAACGTTTACGCCAAAAATTTTTAAATGCCGGACTTGATGGTTTTCTTAATTACGAGATAGTGGAATTACTCTTAACCCTAGGAACCCCAAGAAAAGATTGTAAACAAGAAGCAAAACAATTAATAAAGAAGTTTAAATTATTAAGAGGTGTCCTTGAAGCGCCGGAAGAGGAATTACAACAAATTAAAGGTGTTGGACCAAATAATATTTTTGGCTTAAAACTTTTTCAAGCCGTTTCCGAGCAATACGCAAAAGAAAGAATTCCCAAGAAAATTTCTTTGACCTCTCCGCAAGCAGTAGCAAACTATCTTCGCAAAAAAATTGGCAGGAAGAAAAAAGAACATTTTGCAATATTGTCATTAGATTCTCGCAATAATTTACTAAAAATAAGCAATACCTCAGTTGGAACGTTAAACGCTAACCTTATTCATCCTCGCGAAGTTTTTGCCGAAGCCATTAAAAATAGAGCCGCTTCAGTTATCTTAGTTCACAATCATCCCTCCGGCGATCCTGAACCGTCAGGAGACGACTTAACAATAACAAAAAGATTAGTAGAGGCAGGTAAAATTTTGGGCATAGAAGTTGTTGACCATATTATTATTACAAAAAATAATTTTTTCAGCTTTAAAAATAAAAGGTTAATATAATAGGATTATTTATGAGATATATAAATACCAGCTTTTAGTAATCATCATCCGCATTGGCCACCGCGGGGGCGTTTATAAATAAGGGTTGTAATTTAAAAAATATGCCAAATAAAAAAATAAACAACAAACAAATCACGATCTTTGAAGGTCAAAAGATTCGCCGACTTTGGGACGAGAAAAAAGAAAAATGGTATTTTTCTGTAATTGATATTATTGCGATTTTAACTGAACAGACTGACTATAAAAAAGCAAAAACATACTGGACGACACTTAAAAATCGTTTAAAAAATGAAG
>CAZMTM010000122.1:0-2486 GCA_964569175.1 uncultured Gammaproteobacteria bacterium
CCACCCTCTAGTTAGATCTGGTACAAAAGTTCTTAAAGGGAGTCGGATATGATTCTCCGACCGTGGTCGGAGACTAAGATACCCACTTGGAACATTTGCCGATCAAAACTTTCTAGAGAGGGAGCCAATCAAAAAATCCCACTGAGTGGGATTTTTTGATTGTGAGAGAAAAAAAATTATGCTAAAATACAACTATGAGAAAACTCCCTTATTTTTTAAAGAGATACTTTTGGGACGTTGATTTTTCTAAGTTGCAGAAAAATTCTTACCCTCAATTTATCATTGAGAGGATTTTGGAATACGGAGACGAAAAGGCGGTTAGATGGTTGAGAAGTAATTTTGATTCTGGAGAAATAAAAAAAGTACTTTACAATTCTAAAAACATCTCTCGTAAGAGCGCTAATTTTTGGCAACTGATTTTTAACATCGACAAAGATAAAATTTTATGTCTCCAAAAATCATTTCGAGAAAAACGAAGACTAATTTGGAAATACTAAAGAAAGGTAATGTCCTCGGAGATTTTTATTTGGCTGGTGGCACTGGTTTGGCATTGCAATTAAACCATCGCCTTTCGCTCGATTTAGACTTCTTTAGCTCAAAAAAAGTCAATACAAAAAATTTAATTCAAAAGATAAAAAAACTGGGTCGGCTTTCAATAGAGAAAGAATCAGAAGATACGCTTAATTGCCGATTTAATAGCACCAGCTTGACTTTTTTAAGATACGAATATCCACTCCTTTTCAATTTTAAAATAATTGAAGGAGTAGAAATAGCCAGTGCTCAAGATATAGGTTGCATGAAAATTGACGCCATTTCTTCTCGGGTAACAAAAAAAGACTTCATTGATTTATACTTTATTTGTCAAAAGGTGGTATCACTTTCAGAACTTCTAAAATTATTTGAAAGAAAATACCAAAGCGTAGACTTCAATATAATCCACATCTTAAAAAGCTTATCCTATTTTGAAGATGCCGAAAAAGATCCGATGCCCAAAATGATAATAGCCGTTTCTTGGCAAGAGGTGAAAAACTTTTTTAAAAAAGAGGTCCTAAAGCTGTAATATAATAATGCCGCTTGCCGTTTGACAGTTTCTTTTGTTATAATAAATAAAAATAGATGTTGATAAAATATCCAAAATTTGTTTTGTTTCTCGCCCTTTTTTGCTTAATCGGAGCAGGGGTTTTCCTTGCCCGATTAGAAATCTCTGATTTCTTTTCTGGGTATTTTTCTAATATTTGGGAAGGAGAGGAAATCCCGACTCAAACTGCTCAAAACCTGGTGCTTCTTAACTCTCACTCTCATCCTGAAGCAGGAGAGAAATGGGTTGTTTCTTTTGAAACCATAGGTCCTGGTGATTTAACCATTACCCCGACAGACCCAGACAGCATTGGCGATTTGGATTTTATTTCTTTAACTTGCGACGGTAAAGAAAAAACAGAGGGCGGGCCTCTGCAGATTTTGGATGGGGATGTTATCTATTATTCTGACTGGCAATGCGACGGAACGGGAGAATTAATTCACTTGGTCAATATTGCCAGAAAACATACTCTCAAGTTCCAATTCGGAGGTAAAATGGCTTTTGCCTATAATAATCCAGATTCGGTAACCGATACTTTTACTGATGAAAGCAAAATCGCTACATCATCAAATATAACTGTCGATACCGTGGCTGGCCAGGTAAAATTATCCACCTGCAAAGATTATGGAACAGCCTGTTCTGCACCTGGAGAATGCTGCTCTGGTAATTGTATTGATAATGTTTGCTGTAATAGTGATTGTACCGGACTGTGTAAGACCTGTTCAGGCGGTGATGGTGGCACTGCTGGAACTTGCCATAATACAAATGATAATTATGACCTTGACAGTGAGTGTGCGGGTCCAAGTTATAATGCCTGTGGCAATCAATACACCAGAATTGGACCGGATGGTTATTGTGATGGGAGTGGTACTTGTGATACCAACGATAATACGGCTTATGTTTCTGCAGGAGACGTCTGCTATAACGGTAGCAGCGTAGACCCAAGCGGCAGCACCAATTGTGGTACCGGAGCCCAAAACTGTTATTGTGACAACGACTGGTACCAATGCGATGCAGTCAACAACTGTACTTATGACCGATATTATGTAGGGTTTAACAGCGGTTCCGGCTGTATCCAAACAGGTGCAGTTGTCAGAACGAACAACGTAACCAACCCCGCAGGTTACAGATGCAACACCGGCTCTACTACTGTTTATGAGTCATACGCTTCCATTATGGACACCAGCAGATGCAGCGAAACAGATAATTGTTCAGGAAATACAAGATATACCGGTTATACCTGTTCTGGTGGTAGTTGTGGTACTCCCAACGGAGACATAGGTTGCTGTCAGCATTCTAAGTGTACCAGTTTACAATATTGCAGTACTGGTTATGTCTGTACAGCATATAACACTTGCGGTGAAAGGACCGGTACTGACAGGGGCCAGGATCCGCAAGAGAGTAATGA
>CAZMTM010000123.1:0-2444 GCA_964569175.1 uncultured Gammaproteobacteria bacterium
CAATGAATTCGGTTTTAAGATTTTAGATGAAAATCTAAATGAATTAGCCAGACAAGAAGAAGCCAATCTTTCTTATGTTGACGAAACCTGTCTTCAGCCAGATACCGAATACTCGGGCAGGAAAATAGTGGCTTTTAACGACAGGGGAGAAAGTTCAATTTCCTCTTTAGCCGTTTTTCCAGCGGCCCGCACTTTAAGGGTTGAGAAGGTCGAAGAAGAAATCACGGAAGAGATTGAACCCGCCGAAAGTCCAGAGGACATTCAGGCCGGCGAGGAGGAAATTATCGAAGAAGAAGTTGCAGAAAAAGAGCCTTCTTTACTTGAAACAATTCAACAAAAAATTGCTGAATTTCAGCAACAGATAGACGAACTTTTTGATAAATTAGCCGAGCTTTTAGAGCAGCAAGGGGCTATAGCTTGGACAGCGTTTCAGCGGTTTTTTCAATCATTTTTCGGGAAGTAAATTCCGGTTTTAGGTTTGATTTAGTCGGAGCTTCAAGCTGCCGGCTTATTTTTTTTGTCAGAGCTTTTGCATTGCCCGGCTCGGCCAAAGATTCTTCATTTAGAACTTCTGGTACGGCTCCCACCTTAGTGGCAACGATAGGAACTTCGGCCGCTATCGCTTCCAGGATTATCCAAGGGAAACCTTCTTTTAAAGAAGGCAGCACGAAAACATCAAACGCTTTAAGGTATTTGTGGGCATCGGGGATTCTACCCGCTAACATAACCCTGTTTTCCAGTTTGTGTTTTTTGATTAAAGATTCAAGTTTCTTTCGCTGTCTGCCATCTCCGATAATCACAAATTTTATTGAGTAAGGTTCGACCTCACTCATATTGGTTGCGGCTTTTATAAAGTATTTCAAGCCCTTGGTTTTATAGAAATTAGCTACCGTTCCTATTATTTTCGTAGTTTGTTCAAAGCCGAATTTTTTTCTAGCCTCTTCGCGTGATAAAAAAGTTAAAGAACTCAAATCAATGCCGTTGTAAATCTTGACAAGTTTTTTTTCTGGAGCGATTTTGTATTTTGAAGCCAGTTTTCTGTCAACTTCGGAGTTGACGATGATAATATCTTTTAACGGAGCGGTTAGTTTTTCAGCTATTAATATCAGCCAGTTTTCCCAGAAAGCCCTGGGATCTTTAAAAGCCCAGCCGCCGATGCGGTAGACGATAGAAATTCGGTCTCGGTAAATTAAACTGGCGATAGAGCCTAAAAGACCGGCGGTGGTGGAGCACAAAAATAAAATATCGGGTTTTTCTTGTTTGAGTAAATTGACAGTTTCTTTGATAGATAAAAGAATTTGCCAGGGCCAGGGAGTCCTTTTCATTTGTTTTAAGTGAACAGTTCTGATATTAATATTCTGAAGTTTATCGATTAATTCACCGTCACCTTGGCCAGCTCCCACCAAAATTTCATATTGTTCTTTGTCTAAATTGCTAGCTATTTCAAAAACGTAGCGCTGAGTACCTCCCATTTCTGACTGAGTAACAATGAATAATATTTTTTTCATAACTTTATCTTAAGGGAAAATAAGTAAAATTAAAAGGGTTGACTTTTTGAGGTGGTTGTTTATATAATAGTATATAGACTTATGTATAAAAGATTTACCAAAATAGGGGTTATCGGGGTCGGCATGGTCGGTGGAGCCATGCAGCACTATTTAGAAAAAAAAGAAGGAATAGAGCTTTTTTTGTATGACAAAGGCAGGAACCTCGGCTCGCCCGAAGAAGTTAACAAAGCGGAAATAGTTTTTATCTGCGTACCTACTCCTTACTTGAAAGACGGTAAGGGTTTTGATTTGTCTTACGTTGAGAGCGCTTTTGATATGTTACAGGGAGAGAAGGTGGTAGTGATAAAATCAACCGTGATGCCAGGCACCACTGAAATACTGCAACAGAAATATCCCCAACACAAAGTTTTAATGAATCCCGAATTCCTGACTGAGGAGACCGCTGATCAGGATATGAGCTATCCTGACCGCCAGCTCGTCGGCTATACCCAAAATAGCCAGAGTGTGGCGGGCGATGTTATGCAGCTGTTGCCCTTGGCTCCTTTTGAAAGGGTTTTGCCAGTGACCGAAGCTGAAATGGTTAAATATTTCGGCAATACCTGGTTTTCAGTCAAAGTCAGTTTTGCCAACCAAATGTACGACTTGTGCCATGATTTGGGAATTGATTACAACCGAATGGTGGAAGCGGCGGCCGCCGACAAACGAATTGGCCGGACCCATTTGAATATTTTCCACAAGGGCTATCGGGGATACGGCGGCAAATGTCTGCCCAAAGATATTAAAGCTTTGATACAATTGGCTGACGCTAAAGGAATTAACTTGAAGATTCATAAGGTGGCCGAAGAGATTAATAATGAATTAATGAAGCAGCAGGGGATTGCCGATCCGGAGAAATATGGGATAAGGAAAACATTTTAATTGCCATGTCTAAAATAA
>CAZMTM010000124.1:0-2384 GCA_964569175.1 uncultured Gammaproteobacteria bacterium
AAGCAAAGATTTCAAAAGTTATTTCTAAAAAGGAAATACTAAAAAATTTGGGCGTATTAAACAACAAAGGAGAATTTAGGAATGCTGGAGTTTTGTTTTTCTGCAACAAAATAGAAAAATTTATTCCACAGGCCATTATTTCTTGCGTCTTGTACAAGGGGAGAAATAAGATATTCATTATTGACAAAAAGGATTTTACTTTTGATATTTATTCAAATTATCAAAATGCAATAGAGTTTTTGTATCGCAACCTAAGACTCAAGTATGAAATAAAAGGTTTTGGTCCTAGAAAAGAAATATTAGAAATTCCAGAGGAGGCATTAAAAGAGGCTATTATCAACGCGCTTGCTCATCGTGATTATTTAGAGAAAGGGGCGGATATATTAGTTGAAATTTATGATGACAGGGTAGAAATTACCAACCCAGGTGGGTTAGTTTCTGCAATCAAGAAGAGTGAATTTGGCAAGAAAAGCGTTTCAAGAAATCCGTTGTTATTTAATTTGTTTAAAAGAGTAAGTTTGGTTGAGAAGGTCGGTTCTGGAATTAATAGAATGAGAGGAGCAATGAAAAAAGCAGGACTGCCTTTGCCTAAGTTTGAGTTTACAAATTTTTTCACAGTTATTTTCAAGAGACCCAAAACTACCCTTAAAACTACCCTTAAAACTACCCTTAAAACAGATGATAAAATTCTTGCGCTTATCAAACAAAACCAGCGAATTACAAAAGAAGAACTTGCCAAACAACTCAGCATTACAATAGATGGGATAAAATATCACATTAAGAAATTAAAAAAAGATAATGCTATCGGGCGGATAGGCCCAAAAAAAGGAGGTTATTGGAAAATTATTGAAAAATCAAAAAAATCAGTTAAACAATAAATTAAAATTAAAGTTGCGTTAACATAAAAAACCTGTATTTTGCGTCTTGTTCGAGATTTTTACCTTCAAATTTTTAAGCGAATTTAATATGACAAAAAAAATCAAGAAATTTTATCCTTTGTTCGCAACGGCTATTATAGCTCTGCTGGCCGGTTTTGCTTTAAGAAAAGGAGGTCGGACCTTGTATCGGAGGTCGGACCTTGTAGGTCTTATTAAGAAGGTCCGACCTCTTAGGTTTTTAAAGGGCTCCGACTTTAAGGTCAGACCTTCTAAGTTTTTCCAAAAACGTCAAACGTTGGCAATTATTCTTCTGGCCCTTTTCGTCCTCCTCTCTGCCTATTTCCTCTTTTTCCGCTCCCAGTCCGCTCTGGCTAGTTGGTTTGATGAAAACTGGCATTACCGGATGCCAATTACGATTACTAATTCTGGTTCGGCCCAGACAGATTTTCAGGTTTCGGTTACTGTTGATACTTCTGATACCAATAGATTTCAGGCCGATTGCGATGATATTCGTTTCACCAGTGTTACCGGAGAAGTTCTTGATTACTGGATTGAATCCGGTTGTGGGACTGCCACCAGTAAAGTCTGGGTTAAAATTTCGTCTATTCCGGCTGGAGATTCAACGATTTATATCTACTACGGCAACCCCAATGCTTATTCCTATCAGGACGGGGATAAAGTTTTTGAATTTTTTGATGATTTTTCGTCTATAGATACATCGATTTATAACGATACTACCGGAACTAATACTATTGTAGCAGAAGGACATGATGGTAGTGCCTTGGATACTAAAGAAGATGCTAATGATATTCGCTTTTATACTTCTCAAACTTTTGGAACTAATTATGCCCTAAGGTCTCGATTTAGAGAACCAGGGGGAGATGGCGGATTTTTCTTTGATACCCAGGATGCTTCCAATGGTTACCTTATTACAGCCAGAAGAGCCGGTGGAACCGGTGTCTTTCAGTGGTATAAAAGAACTGGCGGTTGGTCTAGTTTATCTACTCATGACAATTTTTCTTCATGGGATGCTGCTACTTTTAGAATAATTGATATAGCCAGAAATGGAGCTAATATTTCAGCCACAATTGATGGAACGACAGTAAATTACACAATTAATTCGGATAGTAGTTATTCAAATGGCGGTATAGGTATTAGAGGGAACGCAGAGCAAATAATTGATTGGATTTTAGTTCGCAAGTCGGCAACCACCGAACCCACCGCCACCCCGGGCGACGAAGAATCAGGACCCGGCCCGGTCGCTTATTGGCGGTTTGATGAGGGATACGGAACAACCACTTACGATGATTCTTCCAACAATAACGACGGCACAATCGTCGGCGCTCTCTGGCAAACCGAAGACATGTGTAAATCCGGCAAATGTTTATGGTTTGATGGAAGTGATGATTATGTGAGGCGCGATAATTGCCCGAGTTTGAATTTTGGAAGCGACGTAGATTATACTTTTGAGGCATTGGTTAGATCAGAAGACTCTGATGGAGTAAT
>CAZMTM010000125.1:0-2313 GCA_964569175.1 uncultured Gammaproteobacteria bacterium
TGTTTAATTTTTTCTTTCATTTTTCTTGTTAATAGTTTGATAAATCCAATTACCAGTTTTAAATAATAACCATAAAACTAAGATATTTATTCCGATAGCAATTACTAAATCAAGAAAATAACCAATATTAAATTCTTTCCCAATAGTATTAAAGGTAACGGCAATAAAAGTTAGAGCTCCGATAATCCAGATAACTATTTTTTGCCATTTGTATACTGTCTTAATCTGCTCTTTCATAAATTTAAGGTAACGATTCGCAAGCGACACCATCGCCATCTCTATCTAAATTGTGATAGTCGGAATCGGGTCCGCCCTCTGATTTAAAAAATGCTTGAGCCTCCCTCTGGGTAGAAAAATCAGAACAATCGTAATCACCGTATTCTCCATAGGAACGTTCAGTAGAATAATCATCAGAATTAGAGCTATTATTAGAAGCACAGCTATAAAATACGAGTGCCATAAATCCAAGAAATATCATCCATCCAAAGATTGTTCCAATTTTTTCTTTAATTTCTTCCTTCATAATTTATTTCTTCTTCCGACTCCAAACCAATACAATCCCACTCATTACAGCAAGTCCGACCAACCAGTAAGCCCAATTATATGACTTAGATGCTTTATCAGAAACTTGGGCGGTAAATGTTTGAGATTGTGGTTTCGGAGTATTGGTTTCAACTTTGGGAAGTTTGGGTAAAGAGGGAAGTTCAATTTTCTTTTGAGAACAATTTGGATAATAAGGAGCACAGGTTGCGGATAAAGAAGTGCCATCACAACAACGGCAACCACAAACTCCACCGTGATGAGAACAGCAACCTTGTCGAGCTTGAGCCGAGAGAATGATTAAAGAGATAAGACCGATAATTACTAAAATCAAACAAATTATCTTAATTTTTCCCCTCATAAAAAAAGCACTAAATAGTGCTTATTGAATAAGAATTTCCTTTAGTGTTTATATTAATAACACCGCAAATCATAAATTTTATATTAACTTTACCTAACTATATTCTCTATTAATTTTATTAATTTGTCAATATTATTTACTCCTTTTATTTAAAAAATTCTCTAATTCTTTTCCAGAAATACGATAGTTTTTAATAGAAAGTTTTACAGCTTTTAATTGACCAGACCTAATCCAACGCCAAACAGTAGTCCGACAAACCCTTAACAAGTCAGCTATCTCCAGTGGGGTATAGTATCCTTTTTTAGATGGCGTTTTAATCATAATTATAGTAGGAAATATAGTAAAGCAATAATTAAAATCAAAGTTATTATTTCAAAAAAAATGATAATTTTCCAATTAGGTTTATCTTGATCAGATTCTTTCTTTTTTTCTGATAAATATCCGTATAAATAAAAAATAATAGAGAAAATAAACCCCATACTTGCGGATATTAATATAAACCAACCAACCAATCTAAGTATAGCCATAAGTTTATTATAGAAAATAAGAAGTATAAAGTAAAGTAAATTATTGTTAGATGTTTATCCACAATTTCACAACGAACAATGCTTGACAGGGTATTTGATAAGTGATAATATTAAGATATCAAACAATGATGAACATTGTAAATTGAGTAAATAATTAAAAGTCCAGCGTCCAATACAGAAGCCGTAAGTTTCCTCGCTGGACTCTTACGGCTTTTGTGTTAGGACTATAAAAACATGACTAAAAAAATAGCAATTTATTGTCGAGTTTCAAGTCAGAAACAAGAGCAAGAAAAAACCATTAAATCCCAATTGGCTGAATTAAGGGAGGCTTGCAAGGATTATGAGGTAGTGGATGAGTATATTGATGATGGCTGGTCTGGTGAGCTTTTAGCTAGACCCGAATTAGATAGATTAAGAGATGATGTTTCAAGAGGTTTGTTTGAAAAAGTTTTTATTCATTCTCCTGACAGACTAGCCAGAAAGTATGCTTATCAGGTCTTGATATTGGAAGAATTGAAAAAGAAAGATATTGAGGTTGAGTTTTTAAACCATAAAACAGAAGATACGCCCGAAGGTAATTTGCTTTTGCAAATTCAAGGAGCGGTGGCTGAATTTGAGAAGGTTAAAATGCTAGAAAGATTACGTCGAGGAAAAATATACCAAGCCAAAAACGGAAGAATAATCGGTAATTCTCCCCCATTCGGCTATATTTATAAGAAAAAACAATCAAGAGAAAAGAGAAATTATACAGTAAATTATCAAGAAGCAGAAATTGTTAAGAAAATCTTTGAGCTTTATCTTAAATTACAAAGTATATCAGCCGTTTCTAAAAACCTTACTAAAATGAATCTTTATGTCCCCCGAAAAGGTGGTAAGGTCTGGCAA
>CAZMTM010000126.1:0-2313 GCA_964569175.1 uncultured Gammaproteobacteria bacterium
ATTTCCATTGCTCCTTCAATGGTCAGTTTTTTAGATTCTGGAAAAGGCACGCAGCAGAGGTGAGGATATGCAAATCCTCCTCCTATTTCTCCAATACTAATTTCATTCTCATCGCATATTAGTGTGCCAGCAGTATCAAGAACCCGTCCATCAGCCTCAGCACATTCTTTAGGAGTTAGGCCTCCTTGAACAGGAGGTGCTGATATGGGTGACTTGAGAAGACAACCGCCAGCCACCAACAAAAAACCAAGGGCTGTAAATGAGAGAAAAATTGTTTTTCGTATCATAATTTTTATTTAATCAATTTAATTGATTAAATATTATTTTAATTCTACGCTTTCCTCTAAAATAACTGGCCCGGATCTGGGCATGGGGTAGTTTGAACCACCCTCTTCTAACATTTTTTTAATCAACGGCACAACGATATTCTCTTTGATATTTTCTTTATAAAAAGATACTTCATCGGGTATTTTGGTAATTGGAAAAACCAGGGCCGGGACTAATAATTCTTCCCTCTCCCCTTCCTGGTAACTCCAGCTTCTCAGATAACCAATTTCTGGCTGGCTGATTCCTATATCAACAGTTTTAGTTGGCTTATCAAATTGATAGCTTCCCAGGCCGCCCTTCTCAACAATAGCCATAATCTTGGAAATATCAGTTTCAGTTTGATAAAGCGAGCTCTCATAGGATTGAGAAGTAAGCTCAGAAAAATCAGAAACCTTCTTCTCTTTGATATTAACCATTACTCTGAGACCTGTTTTAGCTCCACTGTAGTAGCTTTCATAAACATCCATGCCATCAATTATTAAAGGATAAAGAACCTGGATGCTTTCCGGAATATAGAAATTTTCTTTATCTTCGTTTTCTAGATAAACATCCTGCCGGGTATCTAAAACTTCTGGCTGACCATATGACTGGATATTAATCCCATGTTCTTTTATAAAAGCATCGGCTATTTTAATAAGAATCTCGTCGGCCGGAACGTCCTCTATTTTCAGTCTCTCGGCCTCAAAACACTTTCTATCTTGGCACTTTGAGCTTGGCCAGCTAGACCAGTTTTGATAGATTGACATTCTTCCTTCTAAAAGGTCGGCATTAATTACGTAGCCAAAATCTTTGTCCTGGATGAAAGAAAGATTTTGCACTTTGCTCTGAGGAAAAGTGGCTAAATCCATCAGATCAAAATCAACCCTGCTTAAAAGACTGGCTATTTGTTCGGCCGCCCGAGAGCCTCTAACCCGCTTTAAAACCGCCATTTTTTCCTGATCAATAGTAATCTCTTCTCCCTGATAAATATAATGGTAATTAATCTGGTAATCTGGATGAATCATTTTGCCAATTGGTTCGTCTACAATTCCTCCTTCGGCTCCTCCTTCAGCTAACCTCTGGGATGAGGGGGTAGCAGTAGCAGCAGCACCTCC
Source organism: uncultured Gammaproteobacteria bacterium (assembly GCA_964569175.1). Classification (GTDB taxonomy): domain Bacteria; phylum Patescibacteriota; class Patescibacteriia; order UBA2591; family CAZMTM01; genus CAZMTM01. The sequence goes on from CAZMTM010000126.1 coordinate 1,422, forward strand.
ACCACCCAAACTTTTCTCGCCGGCTGGAGATTCCACCTCGGTCTGTGCGAGAGTGCCAAACGCACTATCAGAAACTTCAGCTATCTGCAGACCAAAATCAAGCCGAGTTACTGGTTGCTGGCCGCGACGACTCGTTAAAGGAATAATGACCAGCAGAGCAATGATTACCCCCACGCCAGCATAGACCAGCCTTTTTGGAGCGAATAGGCTGGCAAAATTAAAACTGGACCCAATCTTGCGGCTTCTCAAAACATCTATCTTCTCTAACAATTCTACTCTTAAGCGCTCTTTAAAAGCACTATCAAATTTAGTATCTGGCCGAGACACCAGAATCTCTTTGATCATTTTTCTCAAGTCTTTTTCGTGTTCCTGCAGGCTTTTATCAAACCCGTAGAGTTCTGCTAAAATTTCATTTATTTGTCTTTCACTTATTTCTTTGTTCATATGATTTTTATTATAGTTATTAATAAGATAATTAATAAAAGAGGAGCCATCTCTTCTCTAAGTTTCTTTATGGTCCGGGAAAAGGTCATTTTGCAGCTGGCCATACTAGTGCCAACAATTTCTGAAATCTGTTGATAAGAAAGTTCATCCCACAATCTCATAATAATAATCTCACGCTGTCTGGGCTTAAGCTTTTTTAAATAGGCCTGAACTTTTTCTAGTTTCTGTCTGGTATCAATATCTCTCTCTATATCTTCATCACCGGCCAGGCCCCAGACATCCTCAATATTAAGCTGCTTTTTGTCTGTTCGGTAATAATCAATTACTGTATTTCTGGCAATTCTGTAAACCCAGGAGGAAAATGAACCTTTTCTACTCCTAAATTTTTTAATATTCTCCAATGCCTTGGTAAAAGTTTGACTGGTTAAATCCTCGGCTGTTTCTTTGT
>CAZMTM010000127.1:0-2294 GCA_964569175.1 uncultured Gammaproteobacteria bacterium
AAATCTCTCAGGAGTAGCTGTTTCAAAGTCAATTGTAATGAAGCCCATTTGTATTATTCTGAAAGATTTAATTGTTTCTCAAGTACTCTTTGAAAAGAGCTGAATAACATAGCTAATCTACCAAGTTCGTCTGCGTCACAATTTTCTTTATCCCGTCTTAGAACTAAGTAATCTATAAAATCACAAAAATCTTTATTGTATGCTAATGATTTTGATTCGTTATCAGGTAAAGGAGCAATATTTAAAAATCTCCATGCTAATGACTTGTCAAGCTTCTCAAACATGGTATTAATTAGGGTTTCCTGTTGAAAAGAAAAAAATATTTTACCTTTTGGATCAATTTTAGATTTTTTTATTTTATATAATGATATTTTTGGAAAAATAATCATTTATTTAGAATTATTCTAAATAATTTTCGTTTTTCTATCTTATTAAACACAGTTTATCCATTACAGTTGTATAAAATACTGTATATCAACAAGTAATATTTTGGATTAACATATTATTTGCGAGTACAGCATATTTAGGTTCATTACTAAGAATATAGCCCCAATCCAACTTTCAGAAGTATCTTTTAGCCTGGCTCTCACCTTATTAAGGCTGTTGCCATTTTTTCCTTCACCAAATTTTCCTTCAATCTGGTTTCGTTTATTTTTTATTTTTTTCCTTTTCTTTTTTTCGTAAGCAGTTTCTTTTTTTGGGCGGCCTAGTGGTTTTTCGGCGATTTTTATTTCCCGTTCCTTTAACCATTTCCGGTTGGCCATGGTCAAGTATATTTTGTCTACCAATAAGTACTCGGGGTAATGTCCATGTATCTCTTTGTAGGCTTCCACTTGGGTTTTCACGTCATTACATTCGTTATACGCATCCCAACTCAACTTTTCCAGTCTTGAATAACCGTTGTTTAAACTAACCGCCAACTTGGAACCAAATTCGACTTTAGCCTTTGCCTTGCCCCTTACGATTGGCCGTACATGTGGTTGGTGGATGCTAACGATACGGTCTTCGCATTGGTGGATGTTGTTCTTGTACATGTGGTCTTGCTGCCGATAAATTTCCCTTATTACCCATAAATAATGCTGTTCTTTATGGTCTAAAGGGAAAGCCCCTTGTTCAAACATGTCCAACATGTTGTCAATAAAACCAAAGTTCCTCTTCAAATAATTTAATTGCTTTTTGATGGCCTTCCTTATCTCTTTTTTTGTTTTGTTTTTCTTTTTGGCAACATTTAGAAAATCTTTCCTTGCCACTCTCCTGTATGTACGGGGCTTGTTTTCCAACATGCTCTTTTGATAAATTATGTCGATAATCAACTCGCTCCATTCACGGCATTCGTTCAACAAGTCAAGGTCCGTTGGATATTTAATATATTGATCGGCAACGGTTGCATCTAATTGCAATGTCCCCCAATTTTTCTTTATACGCGATTCGCCCTTCCCCTTTTCTTTCAATTCTTCATTTTTGGCGAATTTGATGATAGACTGGTTGACCTTGTCATATTCATCAACACCCATGCGTTTGCGGAGATCGACAAAAACGCTGGGATGGAACAATGGTTCAGGATGATAAGTATTAAGTCCTAAATAATATTGAATGTAAATATTTTCCTGGATGGTCATTACTGTTTCTTCATCAGATAAATTTAGCTTGTGCTTTACAATAAGGCTGCCAACTGCGATCCTGGGATCAAGGGCTGGGGCACCTTTGTCAGGGTCAAGGCTTTTGATGTACTGCCCAACTAAATTGTCCCATGGGGTAATGGAACTAAGGAGCACCCAACGGTTTTTTGGATTTATGGTTAATTCAAAATCGGTTTTGAATTCTTCAATTTTCTGTTGTCTGGTGGATGTATATTTAATCATATCTGCAAAGATTTTTTATACAAAATTAAAATATCCTTGCATTTAAAAAATTATTTTAAAACGAATTTATCAACAAATATATTGATTTATAAACATTTATCTTTTAAAACAGGAAACCCTAATTAATTCTTCAAGAAAAGACTCGGAATTTTCTGTTTTCCTATGGTTTTTTAAAATCTCCAAAGTAATGGTTTGTGAAGATATTTATCCGAAATGCAAATATGCAGATAAACTAGATATAACATCAGCGTTGGGATTATTCCGGTTTTTTGAATAGTTCTGTAGTTTTTTTTGCAAAAAAAGCTTCAATCGTTCATTTGCTCCGTCCTCCCCCGGAATTAAACCGGAAACTTCTTTAACCTTGTTATTTATATTTAAATTACTAATTATTTTCTCCCAGTTATTATTACCAAAAGACAGGTATTTCAACTT
>CAZMTM010000128.1:0-2289 GCA_964569175.1 uncultured Gammaproteobacteria bacterium
AAAAGACGATTACAAAGGGCGATAAATTAGTAGATGAAGCTATTAAAATGAATATGTATAAGATTTACTTTGAAACTAAAATTAGATTAATCTATCTTGACTAAAAAGACGTGTTCAATAAAATTAGAGGCGCGGTTGGTGTTTTAGGAGCGCTTAATGCTATTAACACCTTAAACATGAATGGTCTGGCTCCCTATAAAAAAGCTAAAACTATTCAGCGAGTAGGCGAAACCATTAGATCTTTAGAAATTCGTCAGCAGGCTATTATGGCCGTCTATAAAAAACGCAAGCGTTTCTGGACGGCTACTCGGGGAATAAAAAGAGTGGGCGAGAAAATTTTTGATTTTTTGGCCTTTGATTGGCGGAAGAAAAAAGATATTATGAACATTGAAGAACTGGCCACACTTTATCATTTCCCGGTAATTACCACCAAGGCTCCGCTTATTAAAAAGACCAGCAGCAAGCGGGGTGAACCGCCAATTGGTTTACCAACTAAATAGTATCAAGTATTTAGTATTTGGAATTAAGTATACTAGATACTCTATTCTAAATACTTAATTCTAAATATGTTATATATAGTGGCAACTCCTATCGGAAATCTTAGTGATATTACATTACAAGCCTTAGAAGTGCTTAAAGGCGTAGACTTAATTCTTTGTGAAGATACACGGCGGACGAAAAAACTTTTAAGTCATTATAATATCAATACCCCCACCCTCAGTTACCATCAGCATTCAAAGTCTCGTAAAATTAATTATATTTTAAGCTTGCTCCAACAGGAAAAAGTTTTAGCTCTGGTCTCCGATGCTGGCACACCAGGTATCTCCGACCCCGGGAATAAATTAATTAATTCGGTAGTCAAACAAATTGGGGAAATAAAAATTATTCCCGTTTCTGGGCCGTCAGCCGTAACTGCTGCTTTAAGTATTTCCGGTTTTCCAACGGATAAATTTATTTTTCTTGGCTTCCCACCTCAGAAGAAAGGAAGGCAGAAGTTTTTTAAAGAAATTGTTGGCGCAAAATATACCATTATTTTTTTTGAGTCGCCTTACAGAATTTTAAAAACTTTAGGTGAATTGGATAAGTTGATAGAATTAAATAATCGTCAGATTGTGGTGGGTCGGGAATTGACTAAAAAATTTGAAACTATTTACCGCGGGACTATCAAGGATGTCTTACTTAAGTTGAAAGAGGAGAAAATTAGAGGAGAATTTGTGGTGATTATATCAAGTAAATAACTTGAGAAGTTAAATTATTATAATGAACAAATTTTACATTACCACTCCCATCTATTATGTTAATGATAAGCCGCATATTGGTGGTGCCTACACTACTGTTGCGGCTGATGTTCTGGCCAGATTTCACCGAATGAAGGGTGAAAATGTTTTCTTTTTGACCGGTACAGACGAACACGGCGAGAAAATAGTCCGAGCGGCTGAGAAAAATAATAAGACACCGCAGCAATGGTGCGATGAAAACGCAGCCAAGTATCAACAGGTCTGGGATACTTTAAAAATTTCTTATAATAAATTTATTAGAACAACCGACCCGGAACATAAAAAAGTAGCGGTTAAGGTTTTAAAAGAATTTTACGATAAAAATTTAGTTTACAAAGGAGTTTATCAGGGCCTTTATTGCGTTGGTTGCGAAAGATATTACACGGCCAAGGAATTGATTAATGGTAGGTGTCCGATTCACCAGCAAAAAGCAATTACCCTGTCCGAAGATTGTTATTTCTTCAAATTATCCGCTTTTCAAGAACCGTTGCTGAAATTAATTGATAAAGGCGAATTGGTAATTGAACCCGAACAAAGACGAAACGAAATTTTAGGATTTCTAAAATCAGAAAAATTGGAAGATTTGGCCATTTCTCGCGAAAAAGTAGAGTGGGGTATTCCCGTCCCCTGGGCTAAATCCCAGACTATTTACGTCTGGATTGAGGCTCTATTAAATTATCTTTCCGGTATTGGCTGGGATGGTTCAACCACAAAATGGCCGGAAAATTGGCCGCCAGAAGTACAGCTAATTGGTAAAGATATCTTACGTTTTCACGGAGTAATTTGGCCGGCCATGCTTTTGGCTTTAGGCGCTCCCTTACCAAAAAAACTTTATGCCCATGGTTTTTTCACTATTGAAGGAAAAAAGATGAGCAAGTCTTTGGGTAATATAATTGACCCGGAAGAATTGGCAGTAACTTTTGGCGCTGATGCAGTTCGCTGGTTATTACTGGCTGTTTTCCCCTTTGGTCAGGATGGTGATATTTCCCGGTCAAAATTTTATGATAAATAT
>CAZMTM010000129.1:0-2210 GCA_964569175.1 uncultured Gammaproteobacteria bacterium
AATGCAGTAGACTGTAAATCTACTGGCCTCGTGCCTTCGTAGGTGCAAATCCTGCCCCACCCATTTTTGCCAGCGTAGCTCAGCGGTAGAGCAGTAGTTTTGTAAACTATTGGTCGGGGGTTCGATTCCCTCCGCTGGCTTTAAATGAACTAATTTTTAAATTCATATTTATGCCTCAAGAAAATTTAATAAAATTAGAGTGTACTGAGTGCCATCGGATAAATTATTATTCTCGAAAGAATAAAAAAACCAGTAAAAAACGACTGGAACTTAAGAAATATTGCCGTTGGTGCCGAAAACATACTCTACACAAAGAAACCAAATAAAAATGGGGGCGTGGTGAAGTGGTATCATAGGAATCTCCAAAATTCTTGTCGGGGGTTCAATTCCCTCCGCCCCCGTTTTTTTATTTTTAAATGTTTGTTTCGGGTTATAGTAGACCCATTTTTTTATTCACGTTCCTTTACTTCCTCTAGAAAATTGATATAATGAGGATAATTATGGCTAAAGATTACTATGAAATTTTAGGCGTAGATAAAAACGCCTCGTCGGAAGAAATCAAGCGAGTTTTTCGAAAATTGGCCCAAAAATATCATCCGGATAAAGCTGGCGGGAGTGCGGAGAAATTTAAAGAAGTTAATGAAGCCTATCAGACACTGGCCGATCTTGAAAAACGAAAAATGTATGACCAGTATGGCCCGGCTTTTGAGCAAGCTCGGGCCAAGGGCGGTTTTAGCGGTTTTGAGGGTTTCCGCGATTTTGCTAGTTATGCTGAGGCTATGCGGGGAGCTGGACAAAGAGTTGATTTTGAAGATTTAGGTTTTAGCAGCCTTGGCGATCTTTTCGGTGACTTTTTTGGTTTTGGTCGGTCGGGCCGTCAGTCAGCCAGTCGGGGGCGGGATATTGAAGTAGGGTTAACTATTGATTTTCAAGAAGCAGTTTTTGGCACAGAAAGAAGTATTGAATTAGAACGATATATAAAGTGTGGAAAGTGTGATGGCAGCGGACTGGAACCAGGGAGTAAATTCATTACCTGTCAGCACTGTAACGGCCGTGGACAGGTGATGCAAGCTCAATCAACTTTCTTCGGTACATTTAGAAGCATGGGTATTTGTTCTGAATGCGGTGGACAGGGTAAAGTACCAGAGAGAAAATGCCGTCAATGCCGCGGTCAGGGTCGGATCAAAAAATTATCAAAGATTAAGATAAAAATTCCCGCCGGGATTAACAACGGTCAATCAATCAGAATATCCGGCCAGGGAGAGGCCGGTAAAACTGGTGCTCCAACTGGAAATTTATATGTCATTATGCGGGTTCGGCCAAGTACTCGTTTTGAACGCCGGGGTGACGATATTTTTTCCGAAGAAAAAATATCTATTTCGCAAGCAGTTCTGGGAGGTAATATCAAAGTGGAAACAATTGACGGAAAAGTTAAATTAAATATTCCAACCGGCACTTCATCTGGCCAGGAATTTCGTCTGCGCGGCAAAGGCGTGCCGCATCTATCTGGTCGAGGGAGGGGTGACCAAATAGTTACTATAAATATTAAAATTCCCAAGCATTTAACCAGAAAACAAAAAAAATTATTAGTAGAGTTAGGGGAAGAGGGGTTATAAAAAATGTTGGCTGATTTTTATTTTTTATGCTAAAATAGGAGCATGGAACCGGTATCTAATATAAATACAATACATCAAATTTACGGAGCTAGTGAGGAATATTTTACTAATCTTGCGCCAGCGCCAACCGCTGGTTGGGCAACACCGTCGTGGGATTTATTTGTTTTTGTTTTTTTCTTTGCCGCAGTCCTTATTTTTGTTTTATCGCTTAATAGAGAGAGATTATTTCTCGCTTTAATCAGTACCTATATTACTGCGGCCGTTATTTACTTAGTGCCCTTTTTACAAGGATTTTTCTTAAAGAGTTCAATATCTTCTTTCTGGAAAGTTTTATCTTTACTTTTTATTTTATTTTTGGTTATTGGACTTACCTCGCGTATTTATACGCCTCGCGGAGCTAAATTTTTTGAAGAAATTTGGCAGATAGTCTGGTTTAGTGTCTTGGCGACTGGCTTGCTGTTTACTTTGTTTTTTTTAATTATTCCCGGTCAAATATTAGCCCGCTTATCGTCTTTGACTATAGCTATTTTTGACGGGGCAGTGGCTAGAGCAACCTGGACCATTCTGCCAATTTTAAGTTTAATTTTTGTCAAA
>CAZMTM010000130.1:0-2119 GCA_964569175.1 uncultured Gammaproteobacteria bacterium
TTTTTGAGATAGATGAAGCCCGCGGTCGGATAAAGGTTTTAATTTCTGTTTTTGGTCGGGAAACTCCAGTTGAATTAGATTTTTTACAGATTAAAAAACTATAATCTATGGCCAAAAAAATAAAAACAATAATTAAACTGCAAATTCTCGCTGGCCAGGCCAATCCAGCTCCGCCAGTTGGGCCGGCTTTGGGTCAGCATGGTCTTAATATTGGCGAATTTTGTAAAAAGTTTAATGATGCTACTAAAGACAAGGTTGGCGATATTATCCCGGCAGAAATCACTGTTTATGGGGATAGAACCTACTCTTTTATTTTAAAGACACCGCCGGCGGCATATCTTCTTAAAAAAGCGGCCGGTATTGAAAAAGCTTCTGGTAAACCTCTCCAGGATAAAGTGGGTAAGGTGACCAAAGCCCAGGTTAAAAAAATTGCCAAAATTAAAATGCCCGATTTAAATACGGATGACATCAGCCAGGCGATGAAGATTATTGAAGGGACGGCCAGACAAATGGGGATAGAAATTAAAGATTAAATATGCGCAGTAAACGTTATCAAAAAATTAGAAAACAAATTGACTTATCTAAACTTTATACTTTAGACGAGGCAATAGATTTTATTATAGAACATCGGGCTGGTAAATTTAAAGAAACAATTGAATTACATCTTAGACTGGGCATTGATCCCCACAAAACAGAGCAGCAGGTCAAGGGCTCAGTAGTTTTACCTCAAGGAACAGTCAAGAAGAAAAAGATTGCCGTTTTTGTCAGTCCGGCTAAAGCAAAAGAAGCCAAAGATGCTGGAGCCAACTTGGTTGGCGGTGAGCAATTAATTGAGAAAATCAAAACCACCGGTAAGTGTGATTTTGATATTGCTGTTGCCGAGCCGGCGTTAATGAAAGATTTAGCCCGGGTTGCTAAAATTTTAGGGCCAAAAGGTTTAATGCCCAGTCCGAAGACAGGGACGGTTACCGCTGATATCAAAAAAGCCATTACTGATTTGGCAAAGGGTAAAATTACTTTTAAAAATGATGCCGGCGGTAATATTCATCAGGCCGTTGGTAAGGTCTCCTGGAAGAAAGAGAAAATAAAAGATAATATTGAGGTTTTTCTGGAGGCGATTAGAAAAGTCAAACCGTCTGGCATTAAGGGGAGTTTTATCAAGGGCGTTTTTCTGGCTTCAACCATGGGCCCGGCTATAAAAATCCAACTGTAAATTTTGAGTTTTAGAACACCAAATATAAATTTTGAATTTTACGGTTTCTATGAAGGGTAAATTTATTGTTATTGAAGGGACTGATGGTTCGGGGAAAACCGAACAATTTAAGCGTTTGACTCAAGGGTTGAGAAAAAATAAAATTAGTTATAGATTAGTCGATTTTCCTCAGTATGGCAAACCTTCAGCTTATTTTGTTGAGAAATATTTAAGAGGAGAATACGGACAACTAAAAGAGATTGGTCCATATAAGGCCTCTCTTTTTTATGCTCTTGATAGATATGATGTGGCTAATAAAATTAGTCGGTGGTTGTCTCAAGGTAAAGTTGTTTTAGCCAACCGGTATGTTGGTTCTAATCTGGGCCACCAGGGGGTTAAAATTAAAAGCAAAAAGGTCCGAAAAACTTTCTATCGATGGGTTGAAGATTTAGAATATCGGATTTTGAATATTCCCAGGCCGGATTTAAATATTTTTCTTCATGTGCCGGCTAGAATTGCCTACCATTTGGTAGGCAAACAAGATGACAGAGGATATTTAAAGAATAAAAAAAGAGACCTCCATACAAAGGGGATCAGTCATTTAATTTGTGCTGAGAAGATTTATTTAGAGATAACCAAATTATTCCCTAAAGATTTTGTGATGATTGAATGTGTTCCTGGCAAAAAACTTCTTACCATTGATGAGATAGCGGAAAAAGTTTGGAAAATTGTTAAGAAAAGAATATATTGATAAGAATCAAAGGATGAGCCTCCGGTTTGGTTATTTTTTTATTTTTTTAATCACCGAGCCTTGAGAAGAATCTTTAATTTGAAAACCTAGATTATTTATTTTTTGCCGTATTTGGTCAGCCTCCGGCCATTTTTTTTGTTTTCTCAGCTGTTCTCGTTGAGCCGCCATTTTTTTAA
>CAZMTM010000131.1:0-2113 GCA_964569175.1 uncultured Gammaproteobacteria bacterium
TCCGGGTAAAAGTTTCTATCATCTTTTTGGCGGAGAAGTATATATATATTTTAAAATTATTTTGTGTGATTATGTCAAAATTATTCAGATAAGCGATCTGTTGGCCCGGATTAATCAATTGATTAATCCAAAAAAGCCCGACGCTAAAATCATTGCTTTAATAATCAGGTTTTTGGAAAAAATCAATCAGGCAGCTGAAATAAAAGTTCCTATTATTAATTATGCCTTTTTAATCAAATTTTTATCCCTGGCCGGTTATCGGCCGGAGATAAGACGTTGTCTTGTTTGCCGCCAGAAAGTTTTATCAGGCAAGCTATTGTCCGAAGAATTTTATTTTGATTTAGAGAGAGGGGGCCTTGTTTGTGCGCGCTGCCGAACTGTCGGAGAGCATCAAATAAGAATAAATTTTCAGGTTCTCCACATTCTTCAAACCCTTTTATATAAAAGTTTTAATTTTTCGGAAAAAGAACATTTTAATAAAGAAGATTTTGTGGTAACTAAAAATATAATTGATAAGTTTCTTCGGTGGCATCTAGAAGTTTAGAATATTGAAATTTTAAAAAAATTTAAAATAAAAAATAAAATTAGAGATTTTAAAGAGATATGTTTCGGCTTATAAAAAAAACAAAAAAATCAAAAGCGCGTCTGGGTCAGCTGAGAACCGGGCACGGTGTTATAAACACCCCGTTTTTTATGCCAATTGCCACCCGGGCGGCAGTTAAAAATCTAAGCCCCGAAGAATTACAAGCACTGGGCGCTCAAATAATTCTTTCTAATACCTACCACTTGTTTTTACGACCAGGGGTGGAAATTATAAAAAAAGCCGGTGGGCTTCATAAATTTATGCATTGGGATGGTCCAATTTTAACAGATAGTGGTGGTTATCAAATTTTTTCTCTATCCAGGCGGCGAAAAGTTGAAAGCCAGGGAGTAAAATTTCAGTCAGGCATTGATGGAAAAAAATTTTTCTTGACTCCGGAAAAGGCAGTTAAGATTCAAAAGGACCTTGGCGTTGATATAATGATGGTTTTGGACGAATGTGTGCCTTATCCTTGCCAGCGTCAGCAGATTGAACAATCTGTTAGCCGAACCAGCCAATGGGCTGAGCGCTGTCTGATGGCACACAGGAAACAACCGCCAAAGAACAATCATCAATTATTATTTGGCATAATTCAGGGTTCTGTTGAACAGGATTTACGGACCAAGAGTGTCAAAGAGATTGTGGCGCTTGATTTTGATGGTTATGCAATCGGTGGTTTAACGGTTGGTGAACCAGTCAAGCAAACTTATCAGATGATTAAAGTGGTTGAGTCAGGGTTGCCCGAAAATAAACCGCGCTATTTAATGGGAGCCGGTAAACCAGAACAGATTATTGAGGCAGTTAAGTTAGGAATTGACATGTTTGACTGCGTTATTCCCACCAGAAATGCCCGGCATGGACTGCTTTATATAAATAAATCCCGGCCGGCCGGCCGGCTAGTAGATAGCCTTCTTAATTCTAAGTCTAAAACTAGATTTTATCAGGAATTACATATTACTAATGCAAAATATAAAAATGATTTAGCACCCCTGGAAACAGGTTGTCAGTGCTATACCTGCCGGAATTTTTCTCGGGCTTATCTTAGACATCTTTTTATGACCAATGAGCCATTGGGTCAGCGGTTAGCCACTATTCATAATCTTTATTTTTATTTACAATTAATGAAAAATATTAGAGAGGTCTTGACAAAAAAGTAGTTTTGTGATATACTATTAACATAATTTAAGAATAGGGTTGAAAAAAATAAGGAGGGACAGAGAATAGAAATCTAAATATGATAGCTATTTAAAACAAGGAGGTTGAATTGAGGATTTTTCGGAGTTTACGTCAGAGTTTATGTCTTCGATGTTGGGCATTTAAACACCGTGGAGTTAATTTAGTAGTTGATACGTGCACTCTCTTTACTAGTTGGGATAGAAAGAGATTGATGTATTTAAGAGCTTGGTTACCTTATGCAGTCTGGCAGCAGATTAGAAGAAAGGCAGGAGTAATAGCAATTCCTTCTAGAGGAAGGGGAGAATTAGCAACAGAACAACTTTCAGATAATTCGAAAGGAACAAAGTTGGCCAAAGA
>CAZMTM010000132.1:0-1213 GCA_964569175.1 uncultured Gammaproteobacteria bacterium
TTATAATTTTGAGTTAAAAGTTAATTTTAATATCACTGGTGAGTTCCGGAATGTTCAGATTAGTTTATCTGACACTGATGAAAAAGGGTATGCCTCAGTCCACTGGTTGCGTATTTTCCTTAAAGACGCCTGTCAAAAGGCAATAAAAATAGCTGATTTTGATGATGATAATATAACCAAAGCTTATACTAATCGGGTTAATCATATTGGAAATTTCTATAACGACAGTAAAGATGGTAAGACCTGGTCTACCGAATGTCAGCCCTGGGGCAGTCTTTATAATTTTAATCAGAATACTTATGTAGTTAGAGAGGATGATTCCTGTGGAGACCCTAAACTCGGCACTGTTTATACCAATACCAATATCGTTGAAGATAACTTGTTTGCTGAGACATATGATTGTCAAGAATATAACGAAAATACTTTTATTTACGATAGTTCCTGTTCTAGTTGGGATTTACCCGACGCTCTTCTCCCTGGTCATGAATCTCCAAAAGTGGCCTCAGTACAATGTGATCAATTTGGCCAATGTTCTGAGTTGAATGTGGGTAAAATAACTATCGGCAATACCGACCATGAAAATATTACCCGTTCCCAGGCATATTTTGCTGTTCTTAAATTTTATGGTTGGGCTGATAAAAACCAGATGCCGATTAGAAATATAGCTATTGATTGGTCAGGTAGTGGTTTAGTTGGTATGGAAAATTCTTATCCTGTTTTAGCCAAGAATCATAAAGGCATTTGTGATGATTCAACGTTTGGCGACTCTCCTGATGCTTGTGATGATAAATATTTCCAGCTTGCCTATACTTATCACTGTGAAGGTGAGGGTAGCCCGGGCTGGGGTGATTACGGTTGTTCTAATGCTTGTTGCTTTAAACCAAGGGTTAAAATTAAAGATAATTGGGATTGGTGTACGAGCGGAGAATATAATTGTGGAGCTAATAATGGATGGATTGAGTTTGATGGTTTGATTAAAATTACCAAATAATTTTTATACTTTTTATATTTTAAATCAATGATTTCTTATTTTAGAAAACTGAATAAGAAAAAGTTTATTATAATTACCCTGCTGACAGTGGTCGTAGCGGCCTGTTTTTTGATTATTCCCCAGCCAGCTTGGGCTAGTAAAGTCGGGAGCGCCACAGCCACAATCTTAGGCTGGATTATTTTGCATATCATTGGTTTATTGGGTAAACTTTTGACCGTAATT
>CAZMTM010000132.1:1223-2030 GCA_964569175.1 uncultured Gammaproteobacteria bacterium
CGTAATTATTAGACTGTTGGTGACGGTGGCTCAGTATAACGATTTTATCAATTCGCCGGCTGTTTCTAAGGGTTGGATTCTTATCCGTGATATCTGTAATATGTTTTTTATTGTTGTTCTTCTGGCGATTGCTTTTTGCACGGTCTTGAAAATTGAACGTTATTCTTATAAAAGACTATTAGGTAGTCTTTTATTGGCTGCTGTTTTGGTCAATTTTTCTAAACTTATTTGTGGTGTTCTGATTGACATAGCCCAGATAATAATGTTAACCTTTGTCAATGCTTTCAAAGAGGCGGCTGAGGGAAATTTTGCTGAAATGCTCGGTTTAACCAAGATAATGGAGTTGCGAAAGACGACTGGCACCGAGGATATAAAGAATACAGAAGTGATCGGCGCGTTGATTCTTGGTTTGATTATGACTATTGTGGCTTTAGTGGTAGTTAGTATTATCACCATTATCTTGATTTTTAGAATTATTATTATCTGGTTTTTGGTCTTGCTTTCGCCGCTGATTTTTGTAGCTGGCGTTTTGCCACAGACCCAGCGCTATTCCAGTATGTGGTGGGAAAAGTTCAGCCATCAGTTGATTGTCGGGCCAGCCCTAGCCTTTCTCCTCTGGCTTTCCCTGGCCGTGGTTCAAGATCCAGCTACCGGGGGAGAAAATATGTATCAGACCATGGTTGATCCTGATTCTGAGGCAGCGCAAAAATTGGCTGGTGAATTGCAGGTTGAGGGTGAGGTGCCTGGTGGATTAGCAGCCGCGGTTACTCAATCCGGTAAGCCGCACTATGTTCTGTAGTTTGGGGG
>CAZMTM010000133.1:0-2016 GCA_964569175.1 uncultured Gammaproteobacteria bacterium
TGGCGGAATAGTATCAAACGGCTGAGCTGGCAAAACCGTAATGTCAGTAGTGCCGCTAACTTCATGTTCTAATTCAACTCCGGGTTCGATTTGTTCGGTTAAAATGGCGGATGTATAGATATCTGTAACCGGATCAATATAGCGAGCATAAATGTCATAACCATCTGTAACATCTTCAAGCTCTTGGGCGATTTCCGGATTTTCTTCCAGGAATTTTTGATTATCATAAGAAGAAACTACGAAGTGATAATTGGTGACGTTTTCCGGCACATATATCCATTCTGGCGCATCCTGATTATCGCCAGAAACGATAGCGTCAGGAACCTGAATTTCGTATTCACCGGTTTCATAATTCATACCAATATGTTTGCCGTCGTCGGTATAGAAATGAAGGTCTAGGTCGGGATTTGAGATAGAATCGGAGGGCGGATTTAAAAACATACACTCCTCTTGCCATTTCTTGAATTCCTCTATTGTTTTCCCATACCGATAAATCTCTATTAATGAATAAATGAAAATAGTAAGAGCGATTATCAAAAGGACTAATAATATTTTAAAAGATATTTTTCCGATTTTTTTTGGTAAATCTTTTTTAAGACAAGAAAGTATTCTCTTTCTTAAAAGAAATAACACAAAACTTAATAAAATAAATACGAGTAGAGTAGTGTATTCTTCTGGGGTTTTTAGGGGCAGGGATGGTGATGCTGGCAGCGCCCCCAGATTAAAATTTGAATTTAACTTATCTAACGGGGCCCAAAGAGATGAGAATTTAATTTGATGTCTAAAAAATAAACTCGGCTTTAAAATGCCCCCTACGAGCTTATTACTAAAAGAATCAAATGTTATAGGAGCAATTTTGGCTTGAATTTCGTATTTTTCGTTAACCGTTCTGTCCGATAAAGCGCTGAATTTTATTAAATTATCCATATCCCGATAGGTTTCGCCATTCGGGCTTAAGATACCATCATTTATTAAATATTCCGGAAAGTCGGTGCCGGGGATAGTAATAGATCTGTCTTGATTGAACATCATACCTCCCGGGGCATATCCGTACTCTTGATAATTCTTTGTGTCAACCAAATATAACACTAATGCTTTTTCTTTGGGCAAAGAAGAATCCCATGTTTTAAGATTTCTATTTCTGGCTTCCAAAATATAATATTCAGTAATGTCGTTGTCAGAAACTTTGATAGGATATCTATATACTTTGCCGCCCAATTTATTCGTAGTTAAAGATTCAATCCAACCGCTCCACTCCCCAACAGGGGTATTCTCATATTCTAACCATTGCAAAAATTCCTTTGTATAAGAACTCATGTGGGGCGGGTTCGAGCCTTTTGGGTCGCCATTATTAGACCCTGTAGCCATTATGTCCCATTTTCCCCGTTTTACAATCGGCTCTGTCCATTTATCAGCCATCAAACCCATTAAGTATAAATCCGGAACCATTGTGTTATCCGGTGGCGGAATTATCAATTCTCCAAGAATATGCCCAATCTCATGAGCCCAAGTGCCCGTAAAATTAGTCTCAGCTGCAATAAATTTATAAGGCGGAAAACTCAATGGCTGAGCCACGGGTGGCCATGTCATACTACAAAGTTTGGAATCCTCTTTCATTTTTGTACACGCGTCCCCCGAATGTATCACGCTTACAATATCATAAGAACTAAAATCCAGCCCTGTTTTAGTAATTGCATGTTCAACAAACTTTCTTTCCGCCGCGTCTCCGTAGACCCCTCTATAGTCTTCCATTGTTCCCAGCAGTTCATACCAATCTCCGTTATTATCAAAAATTTCAAAATCTAGATCAACTGTCTCATATGAATTCTCTTTATGATAATCCTCCACGCAGTAAGATAGATCTTGATAATAATCTTTGTTAAATCCTGGGTATTCCTTTTTTGATAACAATTTACAGGGCTGATATTCTTTAACCTCTGTATTATGCGGCTCCTCTTTTAGCTCCGCCAAAATCACCGCCACGTTGATGGTCTTGACCGGCGGCCCTTCCCACCC
>CAZMTM010000134.1:0-2007 GCA_964569175.1 uncultured Gammaproteobacteria bacterium
GGCCGCCCACTCTCTGGGTCGGCGAACCGGAAGTCAAAAATTCGGGAAACTGCCCTTCCAACTCAATTAATTCTATTTTCAGCGAATCATAAGCGGCGTCCGAAATTTCCGGCTCATCCAGAACATAATAAAGATAGTCATGATGCTCCATCTCTTTCCTTAATTTTCTGATTCTTATCTTTGCTTGCTTTTTAGAAATTAGCTTCATATATACAATATTTAGCGATTTTTGATTAAAACCTGAATTCTGTCTCAGGGGTTATTTAATCTTATCTCAATTGTTTTCTCGGAAACACCAAAAATACCTGATAGTGCCCTTATTACATACGAATTTAAAAACTCTTCACCTTGACCGATTTTCTTAGCTTCTTCTAACGATTTTTCTTTTTCAATTATTAACCTTTTTCGCGGCACAAGCAAGAAAGCAGCAAATTTATTAGCCTGGGTTTCTATGAACCCATATTGTTCAGGCAACATCTGGAGAATAGCATTATAAAAATCGACGCTACTCTTAATCCCTAGTTTTTCCCAGACCTTTTTGTGCAATACTAGGTGGCCTATTTCATGGGCTAAAGAAAACCTTAATCGGTTCTGATGTCTGCTATCCAGATATCTGTCCTCATCAATATATATAAACTGCCAATCAGAAGTTATCAATGCATCCATGTCACAAAATTTGAAGAGATTCGGCAAAGAGATAATATCTATCTTCAATTTTACATCAATAATTCTTTCTATATCTACGGGTAAAGAATCGTCCCAGTGCTTTTGTCTAAATAAATCAGCCTTTCTTTCTACGGTTTTTCTATCTAAATATGGAACTTTGATTTTTGTAAAATTCATCTTACTTATTACCAAGCTTTCCTGATTAATTCTATCAACCGGTCTATTTCTTCTTTGGTTGGTTTCTGATTCCGTAAGGTCCTTATAAAGGCAGGCAAATATTGAGCAGTATTCTTCTGGGAAAAAATGTCCTGGGGAATAATACCTTTAGCTAAATTTGCCTCGTCCAGAAACTCTTGAAACTTTTTAGTCCCTTGGGTAAGCCCCACAATTTTTGCCCATCTGGCCAACACTTTCCTGTCAGTGGGTGGTGAGAGCCGTCCCCTTTCTATTTTGCTCCAATTACTAGGATCATAATGGGCTAATCTGCAGGCCTCCCTTAGAGTTAGATCTTTCTTGATTCGCAAATCTTTTAAAATTTTACCAAATCTTTGCAAGTTTTTATTCATATTTTTCTTATTACATTTTAATTTAATTTATTTTAAACTAATTGGTGTGGTAATACTATACCACACCATTTTAAAAAATCAATAACCGAGCTGTGGATAACTTTTGCTCGCTATAAAATTTTTAAGCAAAGTTTAAGGGCTTCGCAAACAGCTAATTTTTTAAGAAAAACTCTCTTCCCCAAGGGGAAAAGAAATCTTTTTGATAAAATCTTGTTTCCTTTGCCTTTGACGGAGAAAAACACACTCATATCTATTCTGGCCGGGACAAAATCCGGGTCAGTCAGGTCGGGCCTGATAAAAGTGCCGGTAATACCAACACCAAGGTCTGTTCCTTTGATAATTTTAGTAATTCTTTTCGCCATCAAAACGGCAACTTCCGGAGAATAAACTGAATATTTTTTAATTACCGCCCGGGGAATTCCCTGGGCTATTTTTTCTTGAACAGAATAAACGATGGCCGCTCCTTTGGTTATTCCTGAAGCGCCGGGAATATTAGTCAGGGCGTTTATAAAAGCACCGCCGGTGCAGGATTCCAGGCTGGCAATAAACAAATTCTTCTGCTTTAATTTTTTAACTAAAAGAGCCGCCAGGCGCCGGAGCTCTTTTCCCACCTGGCTCTGCCTAAATTTTTTCTTACGCCAATTGACGGTTCTGAGATTTTTGATTTTCATTTGATTATTTAGCAAAATGCTTAAAATAACTTTTGTTCCTTAAATCTCTCTATATCTTCTGGCAGTAATAATCTTGAAAAATTAGCATATTTCTGAATACCGAA
>CAZMTM010000135.1:0-1986 GCA_964569175.1 uncultured Gammaproteobacteria bacterium
CTTTTTGGTCAGCTTAATTTTAATACCTTTCTCGGCCAGCACATTAATTACCACATTAGATTCAAGGATATCAGTAGATTTGGACCCAAGAATATGTCGAGCGACATCCAGAGTAGCCCGTTCTCCAGAAGCTTTTTCAATTAGCTCCTTTAACTGGTCGGGGCAGATAGTCTTTCCATTTCTCTCATCTAAAAACCGTTGAAGTTTAGCAACGTTGATTTCTTTCATCTTTCCTCCTTTTTAGTTTTGAATTTTAACGTAAATGTAAAGATCTATATGTTGTTATTGTATTATAATATAGCACATTTTTTACCTCTTGTCAATACCTAATCAGGGGATAATAAAAAAGCCTAACTCTATGGCTTTTTTAAAACTATCGCTTGTTAAATTTTTCTATTTCCTGTAATACCTGGCCGCTTCTTCTGGAGAAATAGGATTAATCACTATGCCTGAACCAATTTCTACGCCCGCCCAGACACTGCCCCGGGGCGTGATTTTCATATAAAGATGTTGGTCTTCGTCAAAAATAGTCTGATGAAAATAATAGTTATAGGGCAGGCCTAAATCATTAATTTTCTTTAAAATCTTCTTTAAGACTTTGGCCCAGGAATATCTCTCTTGTTTATTCAATACGGTTATATTATCCAGATGTCTTTTCGGTAAAATCCAGACCTCATAATTGTGCATTGAGGCGTAAGGAGTAAAGGCAATTACATATTTATCTTCATAAATCAAACGGGGACCTTTCCGTTCCTTTTTTATTACATCGCAATAAACACAGGTTCCATGCTTAAGTTTATAAGCCTGCATCCGCTGTGATTTATCAAATAAATGAGGCGGGAGAAAATCAGTAGCAAAAATCTGCGAATGAGAATGAACCAGGGAGGCGCCAGCTCGGCCGCCATTATTCTTAAAAATTAAAATATATTCTATTTTTTTGTTTTTAAAAATTGCTTTAGTCCTGAGGGCGTAAACTTTTAATATCTGGGCAATATGTTTAATCGATAAGTCATTTAATTCTTTTGAATGGCTGGGGGTTTCTACTACTACCTCCTGTATTCCATAAGCCCTGGGGTTATCCAGAGAAACAGCCGGAAAAGGATTCCTCAATACGGCTACATCAGGCCGTGATTTTTTGCCAAAAATCTGGATAATTAAATCTTTACGCCAGTGCTCAGGACAGAGAACGCAAGAAACAGATTTTATTGGCTTGACCCGTTCCGGGCGTTCAACGTCATGCGGCCGCTTACCCCGTCGAGGCGCAATAATAACGTATTTTTCTTGAATATAGTCTTTGCGCAATTCTGGCTTCATAATTTAATTATTAATTCGTTTATTCGTTTTTTTATTTACTTTTTAACATTATCTATTCAACTTAATATCCATCTGTTTTCATGGTAGCCACGTTCACCCCACCACGAAAATGGCGGACATAAGCATAAAATTGAGAAAGCTGGTCACCCAGAGAATCAAAGACATTAACCTGCGGACTATATTGCTCGCCCGGCCCGGTAACAATTTCAATTTGTCCATCTCTATCAAAATCAGCTACCGCTATCTTAACACCTTGATAAAAATCTTTAGGAAAAGCCAAAAATTGATATCTAAGCAAAAGGAATTCACTATTAAATATTCTGACATACGAAGAAGCACCCGAAGCCACGCTAACAATAATCTCGTCTTTTCCATCACCGTCAACATCACCAGCCGCCACATTTATCCCGCCTAAAAAGTTTTTATTAAAAGCAAAAAAGTGAAACTTTAAATTACCCTGGCCGTCAAAAACTCTGACATGCGGACCACCACCTGGTCCGGCACCGGTAATAATCTCGTCTTTTCCATCACCGTCAACATCACCAGCCGCCACGCTTACACCGCCAGGAAAACTGGGATGATAGGCGAAAAAACTGCCCTCTCCCTGGCCAAACACATCAAAAACTCTGACATGCGGACCACCACCTGGTCCGGCACCGGTAATAATCTCGT
>CAZMTM010000136.1:0-1983 GCA_964569175.1 uncultured Gammaproteobacteria bacterium
GGGTGGGAAGGGCCGCCGGTCAAGACCATCAACGTGGCGGTGATTTTGGCGGAGCCGTATAACAAGCCACATAGTACAGAGCCGGCTTGTCTTAATTTGTTAAACGAAAACGGACAGTTTTTTGAGAAATGTTACGAGGGTGGTTATACCAAAGATTATTATGCTGATTTGACGAATAATTTAGTCAGGGATTACTACAAAGAGAATTCTTACGAAACAGTTAATTTAAATTTTGAAATTTTTGATAATAATGGGCAGTGGTATAAGATTGAAGACCCGCTAAAGGATGAGGCATATTACGGAAGAGGGAAACAACATGACCTCACGGGCGAAACAGAGTTTAGAGATGATGTAATTTTTCTTATTAGAGTAGAATATCCTGCTCTATATAGCTTGATAGATAGTCCAGAAATAGATAAAGCAGTGATTGTACATTCTGGAAGATCGCGCCAGACAACAGGAGAAGCCGACCTGATGGAAACTTGCGCTAGTAGAAATTTCGCATTAGTAAGTGAATTAGATTTAGTGGGACAGTGGGCTCATGAGTTGGGACATCTTATGGGTACTCTTCTTTCAAAAGATAAGGAAATGCTGCCGGATTTATATGATGGAAGTAGAAATGGAAATATTAACTTTTGGGGAATAATGGGAGAAGGATGTAAATTACCTCTTGATATTTTAGGAAGATTTTATTATACTCGGCCCTCACATTTTTCTTCTTATAGTAAAATTCTCCTTGACTGGCTTACCGAAGAACCGGTTGAAAAAGGTACCCATATTATTGAGTCCTTGGAAACAATGAAATATGGTGACGCAGTTAAGAGATATGATTTGTCAGACGGCTCTTATTATCTTCTAGAAGGTCGAACAAATCTTGAAAAGTATAGTCTATGGGACACTGCTCTTCCATGGTGGACCCTCTGGCCTGTCCAAGATATAGGGCTGGTAGTTTATAAAATACGCCAAGAATTTATTAATGATAAGTTCGAAGATATTGTTAATGTAGTAAAAGTTATGGATACTCAAGGAATTTACCCCAGGCCGTTAAAAGATGCTAGGGGTAATTTGATAGGATTGATAGATTGGGCCGAGGAAGAGAGTTCGCTTAAAATTGCGGCAGAAATTAAAGACTGGTCGCCCTTGAATCATGTCGGAGCGTATTTCAAACCCGATATAGCAGTTCTTAAAAAAGTATGGAATTCTTTACCCTTTGGAGAAATAAATATAGATGAGGCTCTGACCCAGCCGATGATTAAAGTCGACTCGCCAGACTATGTACTTATTGCCCGTGGAAAACTTGATAGATATTGGCTGAAGCATATAGGCTGGTATCTACAGCTTTCCTTTATCTTTTTATTAATTTCTTTATTAATATTTATAACTAAGAAAAAACATAAAACATGGTCAAGAAAAACAAAAAAAAGAATTCTTTTATCATTTTTAATTCTGACAATCGTAATAGGTATTTTTACTGTTTTTAATTACTTTAGGTTACGGCGCGAGGAGATGAAAGATTATCTTCCATATAATAATGAAAGTTCCTCTTTCGCGGCCGCAGCTTCGGCTTTAGACAGTATCTCTCTTCCCGACCTTGACCTTCACGCTTATGACGACCAGGGCAGGCATGTCGGCGTGAATTATGAAACAGGTGAATATGAAAATCAAATTCCAGATGCCGTAACTTCGGGAGATTTAGTTTTTGATGAAGAATGGATTTTCGTGCCAGAAGAAACTAATGTACAATTTGTAGTTTCCAGTCAAGATATTCAGGAGATGTTAGAGATTCGTCCAGAGTTTCAGGAATTAACCGATGGTATTGAAACTTACGAAATGCAAGGTATATATTATGATTTAGAAAGTCAAAGATATGAATCAAATATAGCTGTTGAACAAATAGAACCAGGAGAGCTTTTAGAACAGCCAATTACCGGCACTACTGACATTACGGTTTTGCCAGCTCAGCCGTTTGATACTATTCCGCCA
>CAZMTM010000137.1:0-1978 GCA_964569175.1 uncultured Gammaproteobacteria bacterium
CCGGGTCGGTAGTGGCAATTTTGAGAGTGCCGTTTTCTTCGGCAAAAACAATTGCCTTTTGAGATAAGGCAACGGATTCGGGAATATAACTCAGCAGTTTGGGAGTTATTTCTTCTATAATTGCTCTCTTGAGGGAGATGAAAGGATGTCCGGCGGCCTCGGCAATCAGCTTTCCCATAGCTTGGTCTTTAATTAGCCCCCTCTCAATGAGCATCTTGTCCAGGGGCTGTTTTGCCTCTTTAGCTATAGTTTTAACCATGTCAAAATCCACTTTTTCAATAAGGCCGGAATCTACCAAAATTTTTTCTAATTCTTTTTCTGAAATTAACATAGGCGCAAAATCTCGCTTTTATATTAGCATATAACAGTTTAGATTAATTACCAACCATTACTATAATTATAGTGAAAAAATCATCCAGGTGCAAGTTCTGGAAGTTGATATACTGGGCTTGCCCCGAGTTTATCGATGGGCTTGACTTAAACTTGTGCTTAAATTAAGCTAAATTAAGTTGTGGATAAACCCTGCACCACTTTGTTGTAATTAACGCATCGGTTATAATTTTAGTTTTTGAGTATGAGATTATTGCAAAGTGGTGCGGGGTAAAGGTCGGTTTTGGAAAATTTAATCTTTTTTTAATTATTATGGAAGGTTATTGTGTTAAATGTAAAAAGAAACAAGAGATACAGAATGCTAAGGAAGTGGCAATGAAAGGAAAAGGCGGAGTAAAGAGAAGGGCAATGACTGGGACTTGTCCAAAATGCGGAACTAAAATGTTCAGGATTCTGGGCAAGGCCTAAGGTCCTTGAAGGTTTTCGGAAATCTTTAAAACGAAACGTCCTCACAAACACTTTGGGCGTTTTGTTTTTTCTGATAAAGTAAAATGAGAAGCCAGACATTTCTTATTAGAATTTTATTAAGAACCTGATATAATTAAAGCAGGTTTTTAGTTATTCACATTATTCCCCTTGACAGACATATCATATATGATATATAGTGAAGCCACAAAAGAGTATAAGGTAAAGTTTTATAAAGATATAAAAACAGGCCGTAGTCCAGTTTTAGATTACATTAAAAGATTAAGAGAAAAGGAAGAAACAAAAGTATTGAAATATATAGAATTTTTACGAGCCAATAAAGGATATTTAGATGAGCCTTATTCCCGACACATAAAAGGAAAAATTAGAGAATTAAGGGTTGATTTTGGCCACAATAAACATAGAATTTTCTACTTTGTATTTATAAAAAAGAACATAGTTTTACTTCATGTTTTTCTAAAAAAAACAACCAAAACGCCTTTTTTGAATATTAAAAAAGCTGAAGAAAATTATCAAGATGTTTTGAAGAATTCAAAAATATATGAGTAAATATATGAGTAAAAGAAAAGAAAACAAAAAAGCAGTAGACTTTCAAACATATCTCGCTAAGAGATTAGAAAATCCTAAGTTTAGAAAATATTACAATGAATATGGTAAACAGTTAGAAATTGCTTACCAGATTTTGCAATTACGTAAACAAAAGAAAATGTCCCAAGCAGAATTGGCAAAAAAGCTAGGCACGAAGCAAGGTAATGTAGCTAGAATGGAAGCAGGGCAACAGAATCTCACCACCGATACCCTTCAAAAGATTGCCTCTATCTTTAACCGGGAACTTAAAATTGATTTTGTTAAATAAATTCTAACGTTCATTCTACGGGATAGGCAGGTGTCTACGTTAAAAAGGTCGCCTATTTATTTGAGCGGCCTGCCCTGTTTAAAAACTCCTTGCCCCGTGGTGTCCCGCTTACAGCGGGACTACTGCTAGGGTGTTTTTGTACGGGATTTTTTGGTAGGATAATAAAATAAATGAAAAAGAAAAATTCTGTTTCTGTTATTTTATTAATTTTATTTGGCTTGAACACCTTGGCTTGGTGGGTGGTTTATGATATATCTCAGCCTCAATTTCTTGAGGTCACCTTTTTTGATGTTGGTCAGGGAGATG
>CAZMTM010000138.1:0-1957 GCA_964569175.1 uncultured Gammaproteobacteria bacterium
TTCAAAAATAAAAACATACCAGAGCAGAAGTAAAAATAAAACAAAAAAGATAACTAAAAAAAACATATTTTGTCACCTATTTTTCTTCAATTTTAATCTTGTTAATTAAAACGTCTCTGGTCGGCACTGAATTTTCGCCCGAATAATTAGCTTTGACCGGAGTGGCAGCGATTTTATCCAGCGTATCCAGTCCCTCAACAATCTGACCAAAAATTACATAATTTTTCGCCAGGGGGCAATCGGCGTGCATAATGAAGAATTGACTGCCATTGGTGTTGGGTCCGGAGTTGGCCATCGCCACTATGCCCCGGTTATAATCACGGGTAATTTTTTCATCAACAAATTTGTAGCCCGGACCACCGGTTCCGTCACCCCTCGGACAACCGCCCTGAATCATAAAACCCTTCATAATCCGATGAAATTTAAGGTTGTCGTAAAATCCCTGACGAGCCAAAAATACGAAATTGTTTACCGCCACCGGCGTTTCTTTAGCAAAAAGCTCAATTTTCATTTTACCGACCGATGTTTCCATCTCGGCGAAATAGCTTTTATTAATGTCAATCTGTATTTTTGGCAAAGAACTCCATTGTTTAACTCTGTCTTTTGAAATTTCTGGAATTGGCGCGGTTTCTGGTTCTAGTTCGGAATCTAGTTCGGCCTCCTTAATAGAAATAACTCTCATATTTTCCGGTCCTTGTTCGCCAACACCAAGTTTATTGGTTTTAATCACGCAACCGGCAGCGACTAAAACGCCCATTACCACAAAAAATAAAATAAATATTTTCATAATTTATTTTGTTAATTAATTTTTGGAAATTAAATCTCGACTTTTCTAATTTTAACATAAACAGGCCAGGGGTCAAATAAAAATGGCCGTTATCAAAATAACAACGCTTATATTAAAGATTGTTGAAATTGGACTTAGAAGGAACCTCTGCGGGATTTCCGCCCTATTCTCGCTTGGTCAACCAAAAAAGCGAGGTTTTATCTCGCTTTTTTAATTTCCTTCTTAAGTTCCTGTATTTTCTGCCGGCACCAATTACGACATTCTTTGCAAAGAACTATGCGCTCCTTTATCGTTCCCGGAAAAAGTGGCTTATCGTCACTCTTGCCGCAATGAATAATTCCGGTTTCAACATTCGTCATTACGCAACAGATAAAAGGCGTCTCTGCATTACCATCTGGATCCATTTGCTTAAGATAACCCTCAGCCAAATCAAGAGATTCTTTCGCTTTTTTAATATTTTTTTTCTTCAAAAACCTTTCGGCCATCTTAACCATATTCCTTAAATTCATTCTTGCCTCTCCTTTTTTTAAAGACCTATTTTTTATTCCTATACTATTATTCTAATAAAAATTTTGGCTTTTGTCAATCCCAAAAATCAAAAATAGCCATGCGAGATAGCGGTTTTTTAACTCCCCAAATGGGACGACATGCGAACCTGTTTTTAAATATTAACTAACCGTTTTGCCTTCAAAATTACGGCTGGTTGGTAGTTTGCTTTCCTCAACTTATTCATTTTTCTTAAGTTCTTCAAAACGCTTTATAAGATGAATCGGGATATTAGCAACTTTACCTTTAACACAGTTATAAATATTATCGGGAATATTTATTAGACCTGTGCAATTCCAAAGGTCAAGGTATCCGCCTACTGATAAGTTCTCTGGCAGAAAAGTCAGTTTGGTGCAGTCGTCAAAACTAAGACAAAAAAAGCAAAGTTAAAATTTTAAAAGATTTCAAGATGGGGATATTGTTGCCTTAATTTTTCTTTCTCGGCTGAAGTGAGGCTGTTAAGGTTAAGATATCCGCCAATGTTTTCTGGTAATTCCAGGCCTTGGGCTGAAGTAAGGCTACTGAGGTAAAGACCTCCGCCAATGTTTTCTGGTAATTTGAGGCCCTGAGCTGAAGTGAGGCTGTTAAGGTTAAGATATCCGCCAATGTTTTCTGGTAATTCCA
>CAZMTM010000139.1:0-1950 GCA_964569175.1 uncultured Gammaproteobacteria bacterium
ATTCTACATGATAACCCTCGTCAAAAATTCTCTGCAATTCCTGACTGATTTCTTTAGGAATTAAATCTTTCCGGTGTTTATACAGCCAGAGATATTTGGGACACTGAACGAATTTTATAAAATCTGATTTGGTGAGCATAATAGATAATTATAGCAAAAAATTAGAACCTTCAGAAACAGAAATATTATCATTAGAAGAAGTAAATAATTCATGGCCAAAAATACCAGCCAGCACAGCCAGAATGATGATTATTATTTGCCGCAATTGCGGCAATTTATTGCCCTTTTCAAATGTCATTATAAGTTTTAACAATATGATTATTTATAGTGTTAGTTTAAACTTTACATTCAGTTTAAATTATAAAATAACCGTTGTCAATCTTCGCTTATAATTTCCTGTGGTGCGCACTTCTTCCTAATCCTCCCTTTCTCTATTGACAAAAATATTACCCTGTGTTATATTCATTATATTGAATATCTTTAAAATTCATTAAAGAATTTCAATGTTGGATAGTAAGTGTAGAAATAGAGTCGAATTTCCGCTTATTATTACATATTAATTAATTCAATTTCTACATTTATGAAAGGAATTATCAAAAAGTTAACTGATAAAAACTTTGGCTTCATTACTCAAGACGACAGTGAAAAAGATTTATTTTTCCATGCTAATGAACTGGCCGGAGTTAATTTCAGTGATCTAAAAGAAGGTGATGCTGTCATCTTTGAAGTAAATGATACTCCAAAGGGACCAGCTGCAGTACAAGTGAAAAAAGCTTAATACACTTTCAACTTATAACAAAAAACCGCCACTTATGGCGGTTTTTTGTGTGTATAAACTATTAAACATATATTTAATTACATTATCAAGCTTAATATTCTAAAGGCCAGTCCGCCGATACCGATGGCCAATAGTATTTCAAAAACTGTAATACTTATGGCTTTTTTCCAACCAAATTCTTTAATCAAAGCAGCAATAGTGGCAACACAAGGGATATAAAGCATACTGACTAAGGCTAGAGTAATCATCTGAACAGGTGTTAGAACTTGAGCAAAATTTGCCGTGCCTAAGAGAATACCCAGCATCACCAAAATCAATTCTTTTCTCAAAATACCAAAAATAAGTAAGACTCCAGTGGCTGCTGGGAGTCCCAGCCAACCAGATGTAACAGGAGCTAAAAGATTAGCTACTGGTTCAAGCCAGCCAGCCAGACGGGCCGCCTCAATAATTACTCCCGAAACGATTATTATTGGCCCGGCGATAAAAATAAACTCTTTCAATCTTATCCATGTTTGTAAAATTATGGTCCGGAAATTTGGCCGTCTATAGTCAGGCATCTCCATGATTAACTCAACCGGCTCGCCCGGTAAAATTTTAGAAGCCAGCCTACCTAGAACAAAAATTAGAAAAATTATAAAAAGATATAGTCCAAAAGCCCAACCCAGGCCGACAAATTTTCCTACCAGCCCCATAATAATTACTGTCACCGCACTACAAGGGACAAGGGTGGACAGGAATCCGGTAATAAATCTCTCTCGCCGTGTTTCCATAATTCGACAGGCCAAACAACCAGGCACATTACAACCAAAACTAAGCATCAAGGGAATACAAGCTTTACCATGAACTCCCAATTTATGCATTAACCTATCCAAAAGAAAAGCCAGACGAGCTAAATATCCCCAGTCTTCTAGAAAGAATAAAAGAAAATAGAAAGGCAAAATATAAGGAAAAACTATGCCGATTAAAGCTAAAATGCTTTCTATGGCTGACCAGCCCAGTCTAGCAAAAATTGAAAGTCCAAAAATGATCTCGTATCCTGCTTGCCAGGGCGACGTTATTTTCTCCAGAATTGAGGAAAACCAATTGCCAAATTTGAAAATTGTCAAAAATACTAATCCGAGTATTACCAGCATGACCGGCCAGGCCCAGATCTTGTGACAGGTGATATTATC
>CAZMTM010000140.1:0-1896 GCA_964569175.1 uncultured Gammaproteobacteria bacterium
TGGCTGTCATTTTTCGACCGCTGAGTAGCTTAACGGCAATTTTACAGGTTGGGTCTTCGGAAATTTGATGCAAGGCGTAGACCGAATTTTCCAGAATCGGTGTTATTTTTAAGAACCCGGCTTCAATCATTCTCAGGACTATACCGGTTGTTCCTACCTTAAGAAAGGTAGAAACTTCGCTCAGGTTGGCATCACCCAGAATAAGGTGTAAGCGGAAATAACGTTCGCTAGAATGAGGTTCGTAACGGGTATTAATAATCGGTCGGTTTGAAAGAGTTGAACCTCCAATATCGCTAAGAATATCATTGCTGCGTTGGGAAATGCGGTAATTAACCCAACTTCTTTCCCCATCAATTGTTCCGGCGCCGCAAAGAATCTGTCGGCTGACCAGAAAAGGTATTAAAAGTTCGGCTAAATCTTTAAATTTTTCTGATTTTTTGCCAAAAATGCTTGAAGACTGACGACAATTATGGACAATCCGGCTGTTAATAAGATAGTTTTCATGGCAGCCTGAACACCCCTTCTCCCAGCCGCGCGAACTCTTTAAAATATCAGCCACTTCTTTTAACTTGGTAAACATTATCTTGTTGCCGGCATTTTCGCATTTTATTAAATCCAGAACTGAGGTACATTCAGGCGTGGCGTATTCTGGAATTCCCCGGTCGATATAAATCCTAGCTCCGTTAGCAGCAAATCCGAGAAAGAGAGTTGGATCTTCAGAGATAATAAGACGGTAACTCTTGATTTCCATCTTTTGGATAACCCGATATTCATTCTCAATACCGTAGACACGTCTTTTCACTATTCACCTCCTTTATATTAAGGAACATTTATTGTTCTTAATTATACAGATGTTTTAAAAATAAGTAAAGGTTTAAAATTGAGGGCTGATTTTCAGAGAGAGAGTTGACCTCTTATTTTCCCCGGTAGATAAAAAAGAATCTGTCATCTGACAGATTCTTTATAATAGTTTTTTGCCCCCCCGTTTGATTTCTTTAATTAACCAATTTACATCTTTATCTTTGGTAGTAAATGGGTCAAGAAAAATGGTGATAGAAGCGTAACAACTAGTTTTTAATGTATATTCAATCTGGTCCCAGCTCAGCTCTAAGTACTTTAAGTTGATTATCAATTTTTTGCATTTTAATATTGCCTTGACTAATTTGCCCCTCAATTTAGCCCGAGTGTTTTGTGGTGCTGTTGTTATGGCTCGCTTAATTTCCTGGTCGCTAACTAACCTCTTTATCTTTCCTTTTTTCAGCAGTTTCTGGTAAATACCGATTTTTGGGTCAAGATGATGGTAAAGATAGTCAACCGTACGCACTCGCTTATCTCCCAGAGCTAATCCTTTCTTGTCTTGATACCATTCAATAAATCTTTTTTTAATCACCCAGTCAATCTCCTGGTCGCATTCCATTGGGTCTCGTTTTAGTTTGTCCAGAGTTTTGCCCCAGAGCTTGAGAATCAGTTTTTCTTCGTCAGTAGCTGAATTGTCTTCAAAAAACTTTAGCGCTTTGAGTAAATACCATCTTTGCAGAGTGGTTGCCCTCATTTTTCGACCATTTTTCAATCTAACGGCAATTTTACAGGTTGGGTCGTTGGAAATTTGATGCAAGGCGTAGACCGAATTTTTCAGAATCGGTACTATTTTTAAAAACCCTGCCTCAATCATTCTCAGGACTATGCCGGTTGTTCCTACCTTAAGAAAGGTAGAAATTTCGCTCAGGTTGACATCACCCAGGATTAGGTGCAGACGTTCGTATTTTCCTTGGTGTTTTTCTGCCATTGAACCGTATCCACGGGTATTAATAATTGCTCTTTTAAATTCCGTTGAATCACTGGTGGTGTTGGTTATAAATCGGGCGCGCTGGGAGATAGAAAATTGCCAGCCTTTTT
>CAZMTM010000141.1:0-314 GCA_964569175.1 uncultured Gammaproteobacteria bacterium
ATACTTTCCACCATATCAATAGTTATATTAGCCAGAGACGCATCATAATGCCGGTTGGTCTGATAATTGTTTAAATCATCAATGGTAAAGGTCTGACTAAAACTACTGTTACCATCTTCATCAACCCAATAACAATCCCCGTAATAAGGACCACAGGGATCGCCTAGAGGAGAACATCCTATCCACTCCAAAACATGAGCACGATAGCACTTTGGTGACGGCGGGAAGCCAGAGAGTTGACAGTCACCCTCTCTTTTGTCCGGAAATTTTCCTGCTTTAACAAATTGGTCGGTAACTTCTCCGGCGCAATACCA
>CAZMTM010000141.1:327-1884 GCA_964569175.1 uncultured Gammaproteobacteria bacterium
GATATACCCGGCTTCTGGATATTGATTGTAAATATCCGGGTCACCAATAGCCCCACCTGGCCACCAGGTAATACAAGCATCAATGTCATCTGGTTTAGATTCGTCCGGCTCCAGGCAAAAACCGCGCATACCAAGCGCTGTTGTTTCTTTGCTCTTGACCATCCAATACCCGTCAGCTGATTCACAAGCAGTCTTAGTATCAGCCACCGCACCTATACAAATACCATTTGTATAAGTTTCTCCTACACCAAAATATTTTGTCATTCCAGAATATTCAACCTTGGTATATTGTCCCTGACAATCAGGAAAGTCAGCACTACCTTCACCTTCACAAAGATTAACCTCAGGATAATAAGTTGCTTCTACACCTTTCTTAAAT
This sequence comes from uncultured Gammaproteobacteria bacterium, assembly GCA_964569175.1. Classification (GTDB taxonomy): domain Bacteria; phylum Patescibacteriota; class Patescibacteriia; order UBA2591; family CAZMTM01; genus CAZMTM01. Next base: position 707 of record CAZMTM010000141.1, read on the forward strand.
GGCGAATCTTTTTCTGGATAAGCTCGACAGGTTTTGTCGATTATAGTACCAAGGCCATCAACGCCATAATCAGTACTTTCATCAGCATAGGTTAATTTATAGACTTCTTCGTCACCTATGTCATATACTCTGGCAAATAATCTTTCAATTGGATACAAATTATAAAGTGAGTGACCGGAGTAATCCATGCCGCTCCAGGAAACATCACGACTCTTATATAAATCTTCACTTAAAACTTGTGGGTCTTTTTCATAAATTATATGTCCGCACTGGCCAGCCGAACCTTCGCCAATCAATTTATCACAACGGCCGACAAATTCACAAACCTCTTTATAACTACCAGTGGTTCTATCCCATTCTGAGCGAGAACCAATACAACTCAACCATTCGCCGCAAACCCGGTCCTGTCTAACTTTAAGAATTAAATTAGCGTCATTTTCGGTCTGACCATAGGGTTCGCAATAATCAGTGTAATCATCAGTACCGGTCTTGGTACAATCAACTGGATTAACTAAACTGTACGGCGGCTCAGCCTCGGCTGATTTCTTATGACTGGCGACGGTGTTATAAACTCTGAGGGCTTCTCCATCAGCGTCTTTCAAACTGGTGTCAAGTGATAATATACAACCGTACTTTTGCGAAACCCGGCCTTGGCAGGAAGACTTATCTAACTTTGTATCATTAAGATAGTAATAAGAATCTATTACTTGAAATTTAGCATCGTCAAAATAGACTATACCGTTAGCCGTGAAATCCCGATCATAGTTAGAGGCAACGGCCATATAAATATTCATTGTATCTATTGGCAGATTGCGAGGATTTCGCGGGCCGCCGGCTAAAATTATACCTTGAATCTCCTGCCACTCTTCAGTTTTATTCAAGCTAAAGCCAACACTTTGACTAGCCCGATAACCATGAACTGTATTCCAGGCCCAATTATAATCACTATTAGATAGTTCTGCTCGGGAGGCCATAAAATGAGCTAAACAATATTTAAAATTATTACCGCCAATCTGGCATTCTCCTCCCGTACACTGCTCCCAATCTCCATTACAATATTCTACTGGCGCAGAACAACTGGGTAGGCTCCCGTCACCTGCATAACAATCGTGCCAATCATTACACTCATCAGCAGTACAATTTTCTAAATTAGCAATATTCCGCAGACCCTCATAATT
>CAZMTM010000142.1:0-1867 GCA_964569175.1 uncultured Gammaproteobacteria bacterium
AATCTGGTCTCCACGAGCAGCAATCATACTGCGATCACTCATATACACAGTTGAATTAATTAAACTAGGTATACGCTCTAAAATATCTTTTAATGTAGTTCCGCCAAATCTATCCAATTCATCTTTTGTTATTACTGATATTACTCCAATCGAAGGAACAAATAACCCGGCTATTCCAACTTATGTAACGTTGACTGGAAATAACTTTGGTGAAAAAAGGGGAGAGAGTTTTGTTAAATTTGGCGATGTTCAGGCCGAGATAGGTTGTAATAATTGGTCTGATACAAAAATAGTGGTTATTGTTCCCGAAGATTTGGTTAATCGGCCACGACCTTATAAGGTCGTGGTAACCGTACCAGACCAAGGGGTTAGCAATACCGTAGATTTTATAGTTAGCGATTCATTCCATCCAGCCATTTGCGAACTCCAGCCTAATCAAGGTCAAACCGGTACGCCAGTAGCTATTAAAGGCGTTAGTTTTGGCGATGAACAAGGTGAAGGTTATGTTGTTTTTGGCGCTGGAGGCAGTGACCCGCAGACAATTAAGGATTTAGGAGAAAAATGGACTAATACTCAGATTGATATTGAAGCACCCGAGGTGCCGGAAGGAGAAGCTGAGACAGTAGTTTGTGTTCGTTCACCTTTACCGGGAGACGAAGGTGAAACCCCAGAATGCGCTCCTTTAAAAGCCAGTAATTGGGTGCCTTTTTATAAAGAGCCGATTATTACTAATATTACTCCTGGCGATGGTCCAAAAAAAACCTGGATTACTATCAGGGGCCATAATTTTGGTTCAGAATCAGGGACTGTTTATTTTAGATATTCTGGCAGTATACAGCCCTTTCCAGCTGATAGTTTACCGGCTCATTGTCCGGCTAATTGGACTGATACAGAAATTATTGTGGCAGTACCGAAAGATTTACCGGATATTCCGGTTGGCCAGGATTTTTATAATGTCCAGGTTTATGTTACCACTGTTCATAATATAGAAAGTGAAACAGTTAATTGGCAGGTTAATAAAGAACCATTAGCCGCCGCTCTTTGTCATATCCACCCGGACGCTGGCTATCCGGGGATTTCGCGAATCCTTCTTAGAGGAGCTCGATTTAATTTGATTACCGGTGAGTTTGAGAGAAAAGTTATCTTTACTCAGGATAAAGAAGCTATTGATTTAACCTGGGCTTCTGATACAGAAATTAATGGTATTTTGATACCGCTGGAGACAATTAGCGGAGACGTAGTGGTTAAGAAAAAAGTTCAAAGTAATTGTCGAATGGAGTGTGATGGTCTCCTTTTTGGCGGACAGTGTTTTGGTAATTGGGTTGAGGTTTGTGATGAAATCTGGGTTAGCAGTAACTCTTTATATTTTACGGCTGGCACGCCCGGAGTTTTAGATTTGCCCCAGGTGATTGAAGATAATACCTGTTTGACCAATACCCAGAGCCCGTCGCCCTGGCCGAATTCCCAAGATATTTGCTCTAATATAGTTATTTCGGCTAGATTCAACCAGGTAATAGATTCCGCTAGTTTGATTAATTCTAATATTATTGTTGAGAAATGCGGCCAGGAAGAAAATTTTAATTCTGAATCCTGTTTTCCGATTGGCCTGCCGGGGACTATAAGTTTCGACGGATTTAATGAGCAGGGGTTTCTTTTTACACCGAATAATTATTTGGTTCAGAATGCCTGGTACAGAATTACGCTTAGAAGCGGGGACAACGGCATTAAGACTCCTGAAGGCTACCAATTAGACGGTAATAAAAATGGCGCTCAGAATGGTTCGCCAGATGATGATTATATCTGGCATTTTAAAGTTAGAGATGACCCGGCTGCTTGTTCGGCGGAAAAAGCATTAATAACCGAAACT
>CAZMTM010000143.1:0-1864 GCA_964569175.1 uncultured Gammaproteobacteria bacterium
ATTACCAACTTTTGTTATGGCGAAATAGTTTTGCGAACCAAGGCTCGTTTGGAAATGGCGGGTTATGCCCAGCGTTATCTTGGTAAGTGGGGTCGGATTTTAATTACCGTCTCCCTGACCGTCGGTATTTACGGAGCCTTAGTTGCTTATACTATCGGTGTTGGTCAATTTTTACACGCTCTGCTGGGTCCAATTCTGGGCGGCACACCGGTATTCTGGTCTCTTATTTTCTGGGCTTTAGCCAGTTTAGTGGTTTTGAAAGGGGTGAATATTATCTCACGCTTAGAACTTTTTATGGCTTTCAGTCTTATTCTGGTGATGTTGTTTATTTTTGTCATGAATTTTCCTTACATTAATTTTGATAATCTGCGTACTTTTCATCCGGAGAACTTTTTCTTTCCCTACGGAGTGGTTTTATTTGCTCTGGGCGGTGCTTCGGCTGTGCCGACCATGCGCCGGATTCTGGCCGAAAAAACTAATTTACTTAAACCAGCGCTGGTGTTCGGGTTGGTTGTTCCGGTGGTGATTTATCTTATCTTTACTTTTTCTGTGGTTGGGGTAAGCGGTCAGGCTACTTCCGAAACAGCCGTTACAGGATTGGCAGGGTTGACCAATGGAAAAATTTTATTGGTCGGCGGTATTTTCGGAATTTTAGCTATGACCACTTCATTTTTAGCCCTGGGACACATTTTAAGAGAGCTCTGGCACCGCGATTATAAAATACCGAAGATTGGGGCCTGGGGGCTAACAGTTTTTATTCCGGTTATTTTATTCCTTTTAGGTTTACAGAGTTTTGTGCTGGTAATTGGTTTTACCGGCGGTGTCCTGTCCGGCATTCAGGGGATTGTTTTGATTGCCGCCTATTATCAGGCCAAGAAAAAAGGAGACCGGATTCCAGAATTTAGTTTTAATTTAGCCAGACCAATTGCTTATGTGATTTACTTAATTTTTGTTGTTGGGATTATTTACCAATTTATTTATTATTAATATGGCTTCAATTTTAGTTCTCAATGCCGGGAGTACTTCCCTGCGATACAAATTGTTTGACAAAGATTCTTTCAAGGTTCTGAAAAAGGGTTGTTTTCAAGATTTGCCGGATGATATGCATGCCTACCAGCAGGCTTTTAGAGATGTTTTGCGTCAGATTGGTAATTTGACGGAAATAAGGGTGGTCGGCCATCGGATTGTTCATGGCGGAACAGAATTTAGAAAACCGACCCTGCTGGATGAAGAAGTTCTAAAAGCGATAGGTAAATATAATCATTTAGACCCTCTTCACAACCCGGCTAATTTAACTGTTGCCCGGTCGGCAAAAATGTATCTGCCTGATATTCCGCATCTAGCCTGCTTTGACACCAGTTTTTATGTTGATTTGCCGCCGGTGGCTAAAATTTATGCCATACCTTTAGAGTATTACAAAAAATATGGCATTCAACGTTTTGGTTTTCATGGTATTTCTCATCAATACGCAGCCGTTCAGGCGGCTAAAATTTTGAAAAGAAATTTGAGTAAAATAAATTTGATTACCTGCCATTTGGGTGGGGGAGGCAGTATAACGGCTATTAAAAAAGGCAAGCCGATTGACACCAGCATGGGTTTGACACCTTTAGAAGGATTGGTAATGACCATGCGTTCGGGCGATATTGATCCAGGTTTAATCTTCTATCTAAACAGAGAATGCCATCTTTCCATTCCCGAGATTGATGATTTATTAAACAGTCAATCAGGGATTAAAGGTTTATTCGGCAGCGGCAATTTCTTGAAACTGTTGCGGGCGGTTAAACGGGGAAACAAAAAAGCTAGATTAGCCTTTGATATTTTTGTTTATAGATCAGGAAAGCTATCTCAATATAAATAATGTAAA
>CAZMTM010000144.1:0-1861 GCA_964569175.1 uncultured Gammaproteobacteria bacterium
CAATTGTGTGCCCCTGTTCGTTCAAATCTTGAAAAATTTCCATAATTTCCACGGCTTGGTTGGTAGCAATATTGCCTGTTGGCTCATCGGCCAGTAAAATGCTCGGGTTCATAGAAAGGGCTCGAGCAATCGCTACTCTTTGCTGTTCTCCTCCTGACAATTGGCTGGAAGTGTGATAAAGCCTGTCACCTAAACCTACCATCTCTAAATACTTTCTGGCTTTTTTAGTCCTTTCCTCCCTTGGAACGTTTCCGTAAATCATCGGCACCATGACGTTTTTCAAAGCAGTGGTTCGGGGCAATAAATTATATGCCTGAAAAACAAAACCAACCTTTTTATTTCTAATATCAGCCAGTTCGTCATCACTAAGCTTGCTTACATCATCCCCGCCCAAAAAATAGTTACCTTTCGTGGGTTTATCAAGCGCTCCCAAAAGATGCATTAGCGTGGATTTACCTGAGCCAGATGGTCCCATGATCGCCACAAACTCTCCCTTTTTAACCTCAAAAGACACGTCATCCAAGGCTTTAACTTCCACTTCTCCTGTCTTATATATTTTGGAGATGTGAGAAACCTTAATCACGGCCCATCCTCATGAAGCCGCCCGCACCAGCTCCTCCGAATGGCGAAGTGCCCCTTGTTTGCGAACCATTGCTTGGGACAGTTGGGGCAATAATGTTAGTAATTATCTCGTCTCCTGCGGATATTCCAGAGATAATTTCCGTCTGCGTATCCGAGGAAAGTCTTCCATTTTCCCGTTCCGCATAATTCGGATAGTTGATTGCCCGTTCTGTGACTGAACTGCGTTCGCAGGAACTAATAAAATATCGCTTTTTGAATCTAAAATAATATTAGCATTAACAGCCATATTCGGGTAGATGTCTATGGTAGTTGAGTCTAGTAGAATAATGACTGTATACATCGTGACACCTGAGCTAACTTTGCCGCTGGTATCTACTGAAAGTACCGAGCCTGTGAATGTTTTATCGGGATAGGCGTCAATTATTAAAGTCGATTTTTGGCCTGGTTTAACTTTAATAACATCTATTTCTGATAAGTTAATGGTGGCTTGGAGTCTAGCTTCAGGACCCTTAATAACTCCGATTTTTTGTGAAGATATTGTTACCGCTCCGGTCTCACTGCTTGTGGTCGAAGAAGATTGTATATAAACCCCTGGCGAAAGGCTGAAATTAGTTAATTTTCCGGAGGCAGGAGCAGTAATTGTGGAGGATAGCTTTTGATAAGAACTCAACGATGATGCCACTTTTGTTTTGGCATAAGTTATATCAGCGTCCGCATTTTTATATTTAAGTTCCAAGGCCGCAAAATTCTTTTGAGCCTCTTCCAGAGTTTTATCGATTATCATTTTTTCCGAGTCAGTGTATTCTTCTTTCGTGTCAGGATTGATGCTGTTGTTGTTTTTGTAATCAATATCATCTATGGCATCAAAGATGGCCTGCCTCTCCTCCCACATCTCAATATCAGCGGTTATTTTCCCTGCCTCTGCAGTCTTAATACCTTCAAGAGTATTAAGATAACTTACCCAGCTTCCTGCTTGTCTCTCTTTTGCTTCATCATCCAAATCAATTTCTGCTAATTTTTGACCTTTTGTGACAGTGTCTCCGTCTTCAAAGTAAACATGAGTCACAGTACCACTAGCTTTAGTGGTTACATCTATGTTATTTGCAGACGATATTGTTCCTGAAGCTGATATTGAAACAACGAGCGTTCCTTTTTCTACCTGGGCTGTTTGATATTGAACTTCAGCTTGTTTTTTGCCAAAAATCAGCCAACCCAAAAAGGCAATCACGATAACCGCGATAATTCCTACAGTTTTCTTAGGCCGGGTATCAAAAAGTTT
>CAZMTM010000145.1:0-1850 GCA_964569175.1 uncultured Gammaproteobacteria bacterium
TTAAACTATGGAAACTGATATCTTAATTATTGGCGGCGGGCCAGCCGGTTTGGTAGCTGCCGTCACGGCTAGAAAAAATAATTCCCAGAAGAAAATTACTCTAATCAGAAAGAATAAAGAAGGTCCTATTCCCTGCGGCATTCCCTATATATTCTCTCGCCTAGATTCGGTAGATAAGAATTTAATGACCGACCAACCGTTAACAGATGCTCGTGTTGATTTAATCATTAATCAAGCTATCAAAGTTGATACGAAAAACAAAAAGGTAGTTTTGAAAGACAATCAAGAGTGGAGTTATGAAAAACTAATCATAGCCACTGGTTCCCAATCAGTGCTTATTCCCGTCCCCGGAGCAAATCTGGCCGGTGTTTGGCAAGTCAAGAAAGATTGTTCTTATTTAAAAAAGATGCGTCAGACGCTGACAAAGGCAAAAAATATAGTTATTATCGGCGGGGGTTTTATTGGAGTAGAATTAGCCGAAGAGCTGGCCAGTTTTAAAGAAAAAAATATTTACATTATTGAAATGTTAGGCCGTTGTCTGGCGACTAATTTTGACAATGAATTTACTCAAGCGGCCGAGAAAAAATTAAAGGAGAAAGGAGTAAATATTTATACCGACTCTAAAGTAGCCAGAATTAGTGGTCAGAAAAAGGTAGAATATGTAGAACTGGCTGATGGTAAAAAAATCCCGACCGACCAAGTAATCATCTCTATCGGCGCCCGACCTAATGTAGAATTAGCCAAATCAGCTGGGATAAAAATAGAAGAAAGAGGCGGAATCTGGGTTGATGAATATATGAAGACTAATATACCGGACATTTTGGCTGTTGGTGATTGTGCCCAAACCAAGGACATGCTTACCAGAAAAAATACCCTGGTAATGCTAGCCTCGGTAGCCTGTTTTGAAGCCAGAATTGCCGCGGCCAATCTATATGAACCCAAAATAAAGAATAAAGGAACGGTTGGCGCTTTCTCTACCTATCTCAACGGTTTAGCTTTGGCAGCGGTGGGATTTATAGAAGAAAGAGCTAAAAATGAAGGAATTGACATTATTGTCGGGAAAGCTGAAGTGCCCAATCATCATCCCGGTCATCTACCCAATACCCAGTCCATTACAGTCAAACTGATTTTTTCTAAAAAAGACAAAATACTAATTGGCGGAGAGATTATGGGACCGGCTAGCGTGGGCGAAATGATTAATATTCTCTCTTTAGCTGTTCAAAAAAGAATAACCGCCGGAGAACTATCCAACTTACAATTTGCCACCCACCCCTTATTAACTCCGGCTCCGACCTGCTATCCGCTTATTGTTGCCGCCTCAAATCTAAAAACATGAGAAAGTAAAAATATATTTCAGATGGGAATCATCACAATTTATGATAATTATTTAGCCAATCCTGAATTAAAAACAGGTTGGGGATTTTCCTGCCTTATCCGCCATAGCCATGGCGAAGGCGAATCCAATATCTTATTTGACACCGGAGCTGATAGCCCTATTCTACTGGCCAATATTGAAAAATTAAAAATTGTTCCTGAGAATATTGACATAGTGGTTTTATCTCATATCCACCAAGATCATATTGGCGGGCTAGATGGGTTTTTAGAAAAAAATAAAAAAGTAAAATTGTATATTCCCGCTTCTTTCCCCGCTTCTTTCGATAACAAAGCGTCAGAAGTGATTCGTATTAAACAACCAAGAAAAATATTAGAAAATATTTGGTCAATCGGTGAAATGAATACTGGAGTTAAAGAGCAGTCTTTGGCCATTGATACAGCCCATGGTTTGATTGTCATAACCGGTTGTGCCCACCCTGGAATTGTCAATATCGTGAAGCAGGCCAAAAAAATGT
>CAZMTM010000146.1:0-1849 GCA_964569175.1 uncultured Gammaproteobacteria bacterium
CCTAAAATCGTCAATGTGGCGTTTTTTGATTATCCGGTCTTAATGGCAGCTGACATTTTGCTTTATAGGGCTGAGAAAGTACCTGTTGGCGAAGACCAGCTACAACACCTGGAATTAACCAGAGAAATTGTCAGAAAATTTAATAAAAAATTCGGTAAAACCTTTCTCGAACCAAAAGCCATCTTAACCAAGGGCGCCCGGATCATGAGTTTGACCAATCCAACTAAAAAAATGAGTAAATCTCACAATCCAGAAAGCTATATCGCCCTGTCTGATTTACCAACCATGATCGAAAAAAAATTGGCTACGGCTGTCACTGACCCGGCCCGTAAAAGAAAGATCGACCCGGGTACGCCTATTAAATGCAATCTTTATAATCTCCACCAATTAGTTTCAACTAAAAAAGAATTAGACTGGATATCTAACGGCTGCCAAAAGGCAAAAATTGGTTGTCTGGAATGTAAAAAACTTTTAGCCGAAAATCTAATTAAAGAATTAAAACCAATTCAGGAAAAAAGAAAAGAATTAGCCAGTAATCCGGAGAAAATAAAAAAGATTCTGGCTGATGGGGCTATTAAAGCGAGAAAAATTGCTCAAGAAACAATTGGCGAAGTTAAGGAAAAAATAGGGTTGATATAAAAATTGGATGTTTTCAAAAATCAAATTTATAGAGCCCGTTAGCTAACGGGCTCTATCTAATTTAACCTTTTGCCTCAACCATTGACCGGCCAGTTGCTGAAATTTAGGCGTCAGGTCAGAAACAAAAAATTTATGTGATTTATTTTTGATTAAAATCTCTTCTATCTCTTGATTCTTTTCTAAAAAATATTTTATTTCCTTAGCCACTTCTTCTCCCGGGTCAATAATCTTTACCCTTCGGCCAATTTTGGCCTGAATAATCTTGCGTAAAAATGGATAATGGGTACAGGCTAAAATCAAAGTATCAATCTGGCTGGCCCGCAAAGCGGCCAGATATCGCTTAACAATTCTTCTAGTTTCCGGCTTTTTTAACCACCCCTCTTCAACTAAAGGCACCAGCAACGGCGCGGCTTGTGAAAAAATCTTAATGTGCCGATTTGCTTTTCTAATTAACTTCTGATAAATTCCCGAACCAATAGTAGCCCGGGTGCCAATCACACCAATTTTACCCGAAGTGGCTCTGACTGCTGTTCGCACAGCCGGTCCGACTACTTCAAAAATAGGGAGAGAAATCTTCTTTTTTAATTCATCTATGGCCACGGCCGAAACCGTATTACAAGCCACCACTATAATCTTGGCTCCTTTTTTAATTAAAAATTCAGCGTCTTCCAGAGCATATTTTCTAATTACTAACTCTCCCCTACCCCCGTACGGAGTTCGAGCCGTGTCGCCAAAATAAAAAATTTGATATCCGGGTAAATTTTCAAAAAGCTTTTTAACTACGGTTAACCCGCCAATTCCTGAATCAAAAACGCCAATCATATTTTTTCGTTAATTAACGAACTTATTTTTTCTAATTCAGACTTAGCCTTCTTCTCGTCTTTAGCCTCAACTACTATTCTTAATAGAGGTTCAGTATTTGAAGGACGAGCGTTAAACCACCAATCGTCAAATTCAACTGTCAAACCATCAACTCTATCCTGTTGGCCACTTTTGTATGCCTCGGCCAATTTTTCAATAGCCGCCCGGCGATCCTTAACTTTAAAATTGACTTCGCCAATCCGGTAATAACGTTTAAATTGTTCAATCAGCTCGGATAAAGACTGCTTACTCTCAGACAAAATTTTCAACATTAAAAGCAGGGTTAATCCGCCGCATTCAGCATAAAAAACATCACGAAAATACAAATGCCCGGAAATTTCACCGCCAA
>CAZMTM010000147.1:0-1843 GCA_964569175.1 uncultured Gammaproteobacteria bacterium
TTACGATAGCAATGTATGAGGAGGGCTCATTTTATCACAATGTCGGGGATAAATTAGTTAAACAAAAGCCATTAGTTGAAGCGGTACGTTTATTGCCCGATTCGCATCATAATAGGATTTTGCACCGAGTGGTATCTGGTAAAAAGTTTAAATTTTCTTGTTTTTCAATGCAAAGATTTTGTGTGTTAAGATGCGGCGGTAATATTGTCCCTTGTTTACGCCTGGCACACATCTCGGCTGGTAATGTCAGAGAAAAATCTCCGTCTGAAATTTGGTACAGCGTAGAAGCGGCCAAAGTTAGAAAGATTGTTAAGAGCTGCGATGGATGTTTAAATACTTGGGCGATTGGTTGGAGCTTTCAGTCTTATAATCCAATACCACTTTTATTTTATTCGCTTAGAAAGAGGATTAAACTATTCAAGTAATGGTTAAAATTGCCTTAGTAAATCCAAAAAAAATTAAAAAATATATTACTTCGGCCGCCCCGCCGATTAATCTTGGTTATTTAGCCAGTTATTTAAAAAAATACGCGAAGAACATTGAAGTTAAAATTATTGATGGACTGGCCGGACAGAATATTGAGAAAGAATTACTAAAGTTTAATCCTGATGTTGTCGGAGTTACTTCTACTACACCGACAATTTTAGAGGCATATCGAATAGCAAATTTTGTAAGAAATAGCTTAACAAACACTTTGGTGATTATGGGCGGTGTTCATGTCTCGGTAATGCCTGAAGAAGCGTTGAAATATGTTGATGTGGTAGTAATAGGAGAAGGAGAAGTTGCTTTGCTGGAAATTGTTCAAAAAATAGCCAGGGGAGAGAGGGTCGAGGAAAAAATTATAGATAGACCATATATTTTGAACTTGGATGAGGTGCCTTCGCCGGCCTGGGACCTGATGGATATGGAATTTTATATTTTGGCTGAAGATAATACAGCCAGGACTATCCCCTATACGTCTTCTGGGGTGCGAGCTATTACTTTGGTGTCAAGTCGTGGTTGTCCCTATCATTGTATATTTTGTCATAATAGCTGGCGGCCCAGTCCGGCCAGGTATCATTCGGCCGAGCACGTGGTCAGCGAAATAGAATTTTTAATCCGTAAATATAAGATTAACTCTTTTTTCTTTGCCGACGACGAATTTTTGATTAATAGCGAACGGTTGAAAAAAATCTGCTGGCTTCTGATTGAAAGAGGATTGAATAAAAAAATTACCTGGGGATGTCAGGCCAGGAGTGATGCGATTGAGCGAGTTGGTCTATCGGTACTGCGGTTGGTTAAAAGGGCTGGCTGTAGCTTAATGGCTATTGGATTTGAAAGCGGCTCGCAAAGAGTTCTGAATTTACTTAAAAAAGATTTAACGGTTGAAAACCATCAAAAGGCTATTAAATTCTGTCAGTCGGTTGGTTTGAAAATTAGCGGTAGTTTTATGTTTGGTACCCCGGGCGAGACTAAACAGGATATGCTGATGACCTGCAAATTTATTGAAGATAATAAAGATAAACTGGATCTTATCGGGATTGGCGTAACTACTCCCTATCCTGGCACTAAGCTCTGGCAGATATGCCTTGAGCAAAATTTAATCCAGAAAAATATTGACTATACGATTTTGTGTCCCGACCCCAGATTTGGGTTAACGGATGAACAAATTATTTGTGACACCATGTCTAAAAGAGAATTTAGAAAATTATTTAAATTTATACAAAATCAAACAAGGGAAATAAATTTTTCAAAACGCGTTGAAGACAAAAATTATTCATTTTCAAAAGTTTTTAAGTTTTTTTTATCGCACCCTTTTTATGTTTTTTATCTTAGTAAGGTCTTTTTACCTTATATGTCGAAA
>CAZMTM010000148.1:0-1824 GCA_964569175.1 uncultured Gammaproteobacteria bacterium
GTGGCCTGTTAAACAGACCACTTTTTTTAAAACCAAGCAAAAGTTAATTCTCCCGATATCGGCAATATTCGCATTTTTGATTAAACGGCGGGAGCGGTCCTTTGATAACCTCAATGGCTTGATGAACAGTTTCCATAGCTCGTTGAACATTTAATTCAACTTCTACCACCCTAACATCAAATTTAGCCGAGGCATAAGTATCTATTTTCTTGAGAATATAATAAATTAGATAGCCAATACCATTCTGTGGATAACCATTTTTTTCTAAAAGCAAAGCATATATATCAAGTTGATTTTGGTAATACCGCGGAATCGGATTTCTGTCTATCCCCGACCCCCTGGATTTAAAATCAATTGGCAAGTAATATCTCTGACCATTCGTTTTGTTTAAAATCAAACAATCATCTATAGAGCCGGCTAATCTGATTTTGGGTTCAATATAATAAATTAGGCCTGGCCAACGCGTATCTCTCCATTGCTCCAATAAATTCATATCGGTCATCAATTTTCCCATTACTTTACCTTTCAACTCTGATGGTAAATCTCCTCTGAATCTATTAAAATAAACCTTAACTTCTTTATCCATTTTCATTAATAAAGTAGGAAAATAGCCCCTGGGACGTTTTATTCTCTTATGATATCTTAACCAGAAACATCTCGGGCAATCAAGAAATATACTTAGGGCAGACGGAGATAATTTAATTTCTTTTTTGTCTGGCATTATTCCCTCCTTGATTTAAACAACTGATTTAAATAATAATACTTATGACGGATTTAGTCAAGAGTTTAATTAAAAAAGCCCCAAATTAAAATATTAATTGTTGGGGCTTTATTTTTTAAAACCTATTTTCCGCGCATATTTTACAACCGCGTTAGCATAACGCCAACTATGGTTGTAAGCATGAAGTGCCTTTCTATTTCGCTTGGTCGATCTGTTGTTCCGCCAGCCAGCCTTTTTCAAATAATTAGCCATTGAGGCCAGGGCGTCTTCCCATTCAAAAAGATTGGTTATTTCGTCCTTATTACCATCAACCGCCAGCCTGAGATAACTTTGGGGCATAAATTGGACAATGCCGAACGCACCGCTTTTTGAACCCATTATTTCGGCAATATTCAAACGGTTGTCGCGACAGATGATAAATAGAGCGATCATTTCTTTCTCAGCTGATTTTTTGGCTCGCCTAGCTTTTTTAGAAGTAGTCGGAGGCCAAATTTTTGCGTCAAAGACACCAAAAACATAATATTGCCCGAGGCTATCGCCAAAACAGGTTTCTATCCTGAGAATACCAGCTTGAATTTCTTTGGGGATTCCGTATTTTTTCGCTACTTTTTCTAGTAATTCGGCGTATTCTCTGAGAAACTCTTTGCCAAGATTAATTGATTCTTCGGAGAATAATTCCATTCTTTCCTCTTCCGGGACAGTTCTTTCTTCTTTTTCTTTCTCTTGCTTCTTAAATTCAACCAGAGCTGAATCAGCTACCCGGAACATACTGTCAATCTCCGACATACTGAAACCGTTTTCTTCTAGACCCCTAATCACATTCTTATACTCTGGACCATGCCAGAACAACGAAATATCTGGTTTTGCTTCATGCACTGCTCCAGGCAAAACAATTGTCAGAATTAGCGCACAAGATAGAATCAGAATGAGTTTGAATTTCACTTCACACCTCCTTTCAATAGGATTTAGTGTTATATAAATAGCTGATTTTAGAATAACAGAAAACGAGGATTTTGTCAAATTAAAAAAGCGAGGATTACCTCGCTTTTTGTCTTAGAATAATTAATTTCTGTGAAATACTATAATAGCATAATTTTTTGTCT
>CAZMTM010000149.1:0-1813 GCA_964569175.1 uncultured Gammaproteobacteria bacterium
AATAAAAATCAGAAAAACAAAAACTACAATCCATAATAAAAAATAACCATAATAGAAGCTAAACCTATAAAATAAATATAATCTTGATTTGGCAAGAAAGATTGTCCTCATTGCGGACCAATTTTAAAATTGATTGAAACATTGGATAGCTATATCCCGGAACCCAAGAGAGATGTTGATAAGCCATTCCTGATGCCAATTGAGGATATTTTCTCAATTGAAGGGAGAGGCACAGTAGTTACCGGTAGAATTGAGAGAGGGATATTAAAGTTGAATGACGAGGTAGAAATCGTCGGACTTCGACCAACCCAGTCAACCGTGGTGACCGGAATCGAAATGTTTAGAAAGTCTTTAGATGAAGGAAGAGCGGGTGATAACGCTGGTATTCTTCTGCGCGGGACCAAAAAGACTGACGTGGAAAGGGGACAGGTAATTGCCAAACCAGGTTCAGTTACGCCTCATACCGAATTTGAAGGACAGATATATATTCTTTCCAAAGAAGAAGGCGGTCGACATACCCCATTCTTTAACGGCTATAAACCACAGTTTTATATCCGAACCACTGATGTAACCGGCGAATCAACTTTACCGGAAGGGACAGAAATGGCTATGCCTGGCGATACTCTGAATTTAAAGATTAAGTTGTTTAAGCCAGTAGCTTTAGAGGAACAGCAAAGATTTGCTATTAGAGAAGGCGGCAAAACCGTTGGAGCTGGTGTGGTAACCAAGATAATTAAATAAAACGGTATTAGAATTAAAATATAAAGATACTTGAATAAATAATTTAACACCTTTAAGTGTTGGGTTATTCGCTTATATTAAATTGGATTTGTTCTTTAGTAATGGTAGAGAAAAAAAAGAAGCAAAAAGAAGAAAAAGAGCCAAAAGAGCAGAAGCAAAAAGAGGCTGAGTACAAGCCCCGCATTCGTATTAAAGTAAAGTCTTATGACCACCGGGTGATTGATGAAGCCATAAGAAGTATTATTGAGGCAGTTAAACGTTCAGGGGCAAAAATTATTGGACCAGTTTTTCTTCCGACTGGGAAGAAAAAATATACAGTTATGCGTTCTTCTTTTGTCCATAAAGATTCACGGGACCAATTTGAGACCAGGGTTCATAAACGATTGATTGATATTATTGATTTTACTCCCAAAACTGTAGAAACTTTAACCAGTCTTCATTTGCCGGCTGGCGTGGATGTGGAAATTAAAATGCGCTAATAACCATCTAAATTAAGATGAGTCAGGTCAAAAATGAACCTGATAAGGTTATCATTTGATTGGACTCTCTTTATAAATTGAGGTTAATAATTTCTTAATTGATATAACAATTTAGCCAGATTTTGTAAAAGCCGGGCAATGGCCAGGCAGGAAAGTTTGGCTCAACCCGTCTTTTTTAGTAAATGAATATAGTAGTTACATAATAGTAAAGATAAGATAATAAAATAGTAAAGTAAGATAGTAAAAGATGAAGTTTATTCTTGGTAAAAAAATAGCCATGACGCAGATTTTTGAGGATGACAAAGTTATCCCGGCGACCGAGATAGAAGCCGGACCGTGTTTTATTACTCAAATCAAGACTAAAGAAAAAGACGGTTATCAATCTGTCCAGATTGGTTTTGACAGGATTGAAGAAGAGAAAAAAGATAAGATAAAAAAGACCATGAAGGGAAAAGAGTTTAGATATTTAAAAGAATTTAGAGAAAAAGAAAAAAACTCTCAGTTTAAGGTTGGCGATGCAATTAAAGTAGATATTTTCCAAAAAGGGGATAAAGTAAAAATTTCTGGAACTTCCAAGGGACGTGGTTTTCAGG
>CAZMTM010000150.1:0-1808 GCA_964569175.1 uncultured Gammaproteobacteria bacterium
TAATTAAACTAATTTGCCATTGCGGTCTATCTTCATTAAAGGCCCAGCCATGAGCAGTGAAAATAAGACGAGCTTTTCGTCGGCTAAAAAGTTCGTAATACCAAACAGCTTTTCCGACAAGGCCGCCAGCCTTAGAACTATTTACATGGATAATATCTGGCTTCAGTTTAAAAAGCAGAGAAAGTATTTCAAAACCAGCTAATAAATCCTTAAAAATATTAACCCGACGCTGGAAATTTTTAATTTCAAAATAAGGAAGATTAGCTTCCTTAATTTTCTGGGCAAATTTTCCTTGACCACCGGCTGCTATATTTATTTCAAATTCACTAGATAACTGAGTAGCTAAATCAAAAACATAGCGAGCCGCGCCACCCCAGACAGATTTGGTGATAATGTAAAGGATTGATTTTTTAGCCATTTTATAGTATATTAAGCCATATATGGCCATTAATCAAGAGCCAAGAATTTTGATTTTTTCAATGACTTATTTGCCTTTTGTTGGCGGGGCGGAGATGGCGGTCAAAGCAATTACCGACCGTCTTAATGATTTTAATTTTGATTTAATTACCGCCCGGCTTGATAGAAAATTACCTGAATTTGAGAAAATGGGCAATCTTAATGTTTATCGGGTTGGTCAAGGTTGGATTTTAGATAAATATTTATTCCCCTGGTTAGCTTATTTTAAAGCAAAAAAACTTCATCAAAAAAGGAATTATCAGATTGTCCAGGCAATTATGGCTTTTTATGCTGGTTTAGCCGCTCTGTTTTTCAAATGGAAATACCCTCAAGTTAAATATTTGTTAACCATGCAAAGCGGTGATTCTGATTTTTTTATTTGGTTGCGAACTTGGTTTTGGTATCCGCTTTATAAAAAAATTTATACTAAACCGGATTATATTCAAACAATTAGTCATTTTTTGCTGGCGCGTGCACAGAATTATGGTTATAGAGGCGAAGGCGAGATAGTGCCTAATGGAGTAAATATAGAAAAATTCAAAAGACAGGATAGTCAAATTATTCAAGGCCTAAGGTCGGAATTAGACATTAAACCAAAAGAAAGGGTGATTTTAACTGTCTCGCGATTAGTTAAGAAAAATGGGGTGGATGATTTAATTAAAGCAGGGAAACTTTTAGATTTTCCTTTTAAGATACTGATTATTGGTAAAGGTTCGGAAGAAAGGAAATTAAAAAGATTAGCTAAAAGAATTAAAGATAAAGTGATATTTCTAGGACATATTCAATACGACGATTTACCAAAGTACTATTCCGTAGCTAATGTTTTTGTCAGACCCTCGCTTTCCGAGGGTTTTGGCAATGTTTTTCTGGAGGCCTTGGCCTGTGGTACGCCTATTATTGGGACGGTGACTGGTGGAAGCGCTGTTCGTGTTTTTTTTGAGAATAAAGCCGGCTTATTTTGTAATGTTAACGACCCAAATGATGTGGCCAATAAGATAAAGATGGCGGTTTTTAATGATATGAGTAAAATTATTCAAAAGGGCCAAGAAATGATTCAACAAGAATATACTTGGGATAAGATTGCTTCAAGGATGGAGAAAATTTTTAAAAAATTATCATGAGAAAATTGTCTCGTATTTTAATTTTAACCGGTATTTTCCCGCCTGATATTGGGGGTCCGGCCACCCAATTAGATGCTTTGATTGAGGAACTGATTAAAAATGGTTATCAAGTTCGGGTTTTGACTTTTGGGAGTGCCACTCCCAATGGGAATGGCACTCCCAAAATAGAATATTCATATCCAGTCAAAAGAATTTCTAATCACTGGCCTTATTTTTTAAAAGGTTTTATTT
>CAZMTM010000151.1:0-1797 GCA_964569175.1 uncultured Gammaproteobacteria bacterium
GAACTTTAAAAAATGAAACACGTGAAAAGGCCTGGAAGGAAGGATCTTTATGGGAAACGCGTGATGAATTCGAGGAAGCGCTAACAGAACTTAGTAAGAGCATAGAAGCCGATATGGAAATCAAATCAGGTGTTGTAGCGGATTTAGTGAGTCGTGTAGATACTTTGCAAAAAAATAATAAATGGACTTACTCCTGTGGAAGAAGATTGAAAGAGGTAATAAAAAGATTGAAGACGCGTTATGAGAAAGTTAAAAATAGTGATAAGTTAAAACCCTCGGATATCGAATATTATGAAAAAATTCTGAAAATGTTAGGTAATCAAGAAAAAAAAGAATAATTTGGTTTTCAGGGCAGAAAAAATTATTCGGAACTAGAATAGAGGCTAGAATGGGGCCAGGTCCCCGAAAATGATTATCGGGAATAGCTTGACTAAGCGGAATTTTGAGGCATTTTTGAGATTTGTCCGAATTTTGGGTCAAATTTCAATTTTATCTACGAGGACAACTTTTCGTCCGATCGTCCAGGGTGAGGTCTTGACTTATCCCCGACACAAAACTTGACAGAATTTTAAAAAAGTGTATATTATATAATAAGTTTAAAGGAGTAGGTTCTTTGAAAAGTCTTAGTGGCAAATCGGAGCTGCTGAGAAAAATCTTTGTTCGGTAAAACAAAAAGGAGGGTGAGTGAAATGAGAATACTCTTAATATGGTTGTTCTTGGGGGCGCTGTTAGCAGTGGTTGGAACAGTAATTAGAACATTTTATACTTTAACTGATGCTATAGATAAACATCGACAGGAAAAATTAAGTTTTTCTCAAAACATTCCAGGCAAAATTTCGAATGAGTATTTGTCTTGCTTGAAAGGTTGGCAGGATTTATCACAATTAAAACTTGAAGCACACAAACAATTAGTTGAAGAATGTAATTCTACCATTAAGTCTTTATCGGTTGATCCTAATAAAAAAGTAATTTTACTTACTGGTTATGGATTGTATGGTAGTAATCCCCAATGGGCTGTTAAAAAAAATGTTACCGAAGCGCTGGTTCGAAAATTTGATTTGAAGGATTCTTCAAATCAAGACATACAGGTAATAAAAATAGTTCTTCCTGTAGAATGGAAATCTGCCAAAGAAATATTGACGTGCCTCTTTAATAAACTTCCACGAATAGATGTGGCCATTGCTATGGGGCATCATCCTCAAGCAGAAGGATTAATTTTAGAACAGTACTATTTTAATATATCCTATTATTGGGATAATCTTGGGCAAACAAAGAACGGCGACTTGATTGTTAAGAATGGTCCTGGAGTAATCAAGGCGACCGCAGATCTTAAAAAAATAGTACAGAATGTTTCAGGAAATAATATTCCTGTAAAAATTCATGGTGGAATAGATGGGATGGGTTACCTTTGCAACTACGCTGCTTATTTGGTAAGTTATAACTGTTTACAAATAAATCCGAAAGCCGAATTTCTTTTTATTCACATGCCACCACCAGAAAAACTAGACTTTGATAAAACCTTAACAGCACTCGGTGTCATTGTTAAAACTCTAGTGGGCGATTAATCATGCCTGTATTACATTAGACAAAATCAACAAAATACGGAAGTCGGACTTCCGTATTTTTAAAACTTGACAGAATTTTGAAAAAGTATATATTATATAACAAGCTCGAAGGAGTAGGTTCTTTGAAAAGTCTTGGTGGCAAACCGGAGCCACTGAGAGTAAGTTTAGACCGGTAGAAAAAAAGGAAAAGGAGGAAAAAATGTTTTTTAAGAATAGAATAGTTGGTGTTGCG
>CAZMTM010000152.1:0-1785 GCA_964569175.1 uncultured Gammaproteobacteria bacterium
GGCTCTTCGGGTTCTTCCGGTTCCTCAATAGCGATTAAGGTTAATGTTTTTTGGTCGCACACATTATTATCAGTACAGGCCTGAATAATTACTTCTCCTGAAGTCAGACCTGAAGTGTAGGTGGTTGAAGCAAAACCATTGGCAGTGGTACTGGCTAGGGGAGAGATTGAACCGCTACCGGAAACAATTGACCAATTAATCACTGTTCCGTCAGCCACATAATTATTTCCTGCCCAGGCTGCGGCCAATAGATTGCTCTGACTTTGACCATTGGCTAATAATTCCAGAGGATCGATACTTAGAATTAAATCAGTCGGGTTAGCAGGTGGCAAGACACCACCTGAAGCGCCGGTTACTGTAATAGTAAATTCTTTTTCGTTAACGGCTGTATGAGTACCTTGTTGAATTTTTAAAGTAGCTGTATAGGTGCCGGGCCTGGTATAGCTATGGCTGGTTTGAGCAGTAGCAGCGTCGGGATTATCCCAATCATAACCATCTGAAGAATCAAAATCCCATTTGTACGTGAGCGTTTCGCCGATTGAACTACTAGCGTCAAAATTAACTGCTTCGTCTTTTTGAATTGTTGTTTTATTGGTATCTCCTTTGGCTTTAATCCAGTAAGCCTGCCAGGAATTTAAACCAAAAGTTGTGGTTGAATATAGTGAATCTGTGGCAAAACTTGTCTTAATTTTTATTTTTGGATAATTAGAAACGGAGAGTGTATGCAGGTCTAAATAATTATAAGCATTTAAAGAAAGACCCGTAGAATTACCTGTCAAAGCTGAATCGGGGATTAAATTACCATCCTCATCTAAAATTTGATAACTAATTAATTCTGAGGGGGTTTGATCAATAGAAACTTTGTCCCAGGAGCCGATTTCAGTCGGCTCAATTAATTGAGAAGTAACCGAGGTTGTTATTGTTTGATAATCCGGATAATAATCAAGCGTTAAACCGCTGATTTCCGGTGTTTTTGAAGTATCCGACGTCTGTAAAACTGCTTTCCACCTTAAATCATCGCCCTGATAAGTAAAATTATGTGTCTCGTCAGAGTTAACTTCTTCCCAATTGGCCCCGCCATCAGCTGAAAGATAATAAGTAATTGTTTGACTATCTAAAGTTTGTTCGGCGGTTAACTTAGCCGATTTAACAACAATATCAACCGTATCGTTAATTTTTTTTGAATAAACTGTCGCCTGGGAATAATAAACTGGCGAATTGGTAATTTCGGCTAAATATATATCTTTGTCCCCGCTTCGGCTAAACCAATTGACATAGACAATATCATTGGTTGAATCGTAGACTATCTGCGGTTTTTCCGCATCAGTTTGCCCGAGACTTAACACGGTTGAATCGCTAACCCCATCAATCCCTTTCCAAGCTGTTCCATTCCAACGAGTATAATAAATCTGGTCATAGTCATTTTTCCTCTCTTGCCAAACAACTATTGGATAATTGTTATTATCAATAACTATTTTGGCAAAAACTGATTCGCTTGAATCGGGAATTGAGTCATAACTTCCGGACGTGCCGTCCATCTTTGCCCATTTTGTTCCGTCCCAATGAGAAATACGTAAAGTGTTAAAAAGCTGAGAGTAGACTAGCCAGGGATAATTATTTGAATCAAAAACCACTTTATAGTCATTTGCTCGGTCGTCGCTGTACCACAAACCGTCATAAACGCCTCCTCCTAAACCAGCCCATGAAGAACCATTCCAGTGGGTTAACCGCGTATAACTATTATACTTATAAAGTATGTAGGGCTTATGATTACCGTCGAATTCG
>CAZMTM010000153.1:0-1784 GCA_964569175.1 uncultured Gammaproteobacteria bacterium
TCTTAGCTGATTCTTCAGGGGAAGGAGTACTTAGTTCAACTCCTTTGGTTGGAGATGATGATTACTATATTGGTAAGGCCTGGTGTTTTGGAGATTTTGTGCTGACACCGGTTACCCAAGACGGTGATGGATACGGATACGATAACGGACCTGATGTAAGGTATTGTGGCATTAGTTGCGATGGTAGTTCTACCAATAACCTTACTCAATCAGACAGCGTGCAAGTTGCTTTGAGTTTCCGGGCAGTTCAATCAAGGAACAACGAACAATTTACCTGTGAATCACTTTGTTCTGAAATTTCCTTTGTTCAACCTTTGACCGGAGTTGATGGCGACACCACAGGCTGGTCAACTAATAATTCAGAAGTTAATCTTGGAACAAACACTTGGTTGCTCTTGGACGGTTCAGCTAATGTTTCTGGTTACAGAAACGGTAATGACAAGAACTTAACCCACCGTGGCACTCGCGGATTAGGAGTTGCTGGTGGAGAAAACGATGAAGTAGATGCTCCAGAAAAAATAGAAATTGTTTTTGATAGTCCAGTATTGGTAAATGCTTTTCAGGTTCGTTCTTTATTCTTTAATGAAACCGGTGGCGTAGATGAGGAAGGCGATGTCGAACTTTGGAATGGCGCAACTCTCGTCAAGAGTTATCATTTGACCGCAACTGAAGCTGGAGGAAATGGGGAATTGGAAACCTTTGGCTCGAATCAGGCAGTTGATAAAATTGTATTCTATGTTGCCAGCAGTCAGCCATACACTTCCTACAGTGAGTTTGCGGTAGCTAAAGCAAGAGTTTGTCCTGTTCCAGTTCAGTAGAGATAAAAACTTAAAAATTTTTTGGTTGTCTCATGACTTGTGGACGTGGGGCAACTTATAAAACGTTTAAGATATGAAAAGATTATTAAAAATTATTTATTGGATTTTTCTGGGTTTAATCGTGGCTATTGCTCTGCTGTTAATCGTTTCCGTTTTTCCGATTACCGGGAATATAAAATTCTTTACCGTTCAGTCAGGTTCAATGGAGCCGGCGATTAAAATGGGAGGTGTTGTGCTGGTGAAGCCAGTTGATGATTACAAAATTGGCGATGTTATCACTTTTGGAGAAATGACCAGAACTAAATCTCCAACCACTCACCGGATTTACGATATTAAAGTTCAAGGCGGACAGCCGGTTTACATTACCAAAGGAGATGCCAATGAAGACCCGGATACAAAAGAAATTCAGAAAAAAGACGTTATTGGCAAGGTCTTAATTTCTGCTCCCTTTTTGGGATATGCAGTGGATTTTGCCAAGAAACCAATGGGATTTGCCTTAATTATTATTATTCCTGCGGCAATTATTGTAGGAGATGAGATAAAAAAAATTATATATGAGATCAAGAAGAAAAAAGTCAAAAATCAATAAAGTCGTGAGAAATTCAATTTTGAAGATTTTAGTTTTTTCAATAATTGTAGCCCTAAATTGGGCCGGACTTTCGGCTGTCGGTAAAACTATTGCTTATTTTGTTGATAACGAAGATTCTAATGCCAATCTTTATCAGGCCGGAATTTTAGATTTTTCTTTAAGCTCACCGGCAGATTTTTCTCCTTCTAACATTACACCCTGCATTCCTGTAAGTAGGGATATTAGCATTATTAATAACGGCAATATTTTTCAATATACAGTCCAAGTCACTGAACTTTCTGGCGAACTCTGTGATTATTTAGATTTAACCGCTAATTTAGATGGAGGTGACCCGGAATATAACGGTAGTTTAGCCAGTTTTAATTACGGCCCGGTTG
>CAZMTM010000154.1:0-1768 GCA_964569175.1 uncultured Gammaproteobacteria bacterium
GACTGATTGAACTTTTATGGCCTCAGTTCTATTATGATATAATATTTATAGGACTGGGGCTTTTTATACATGTTTACTCCAAAGGTTAAATTTTCACTTATACCAATTAAATTAGAAGTAAATTTAATTTACTTTTTTTTATTTTATGAAAAATAGGGTTGGGGCAAAAAAATAATAAAAAGGCACCCTTACTTAAAAGATGCTTTAAACATAAAAACTAAAAAAAACCGAGAAAAATATATCAAAAATTAGCAATTAAATTTTTAAAAAATGAGCAAAAAATGGTAGCAGAAACAAGAAATGGAGGATTCAAGTGTTCTCATTGCAAACAATGGGTACCATTTTCAGAGCTCATGGGTACCGAGCATCGAAACCATTGCCCTTTCTGTCTTTGGTCCAAGCACGTTGACCTGGCAAAATCAGGAGACAGAAAATCAGATTGCCAAGGAGGCATGAAGCCAATTGGCTTAACCTTCAAACGGGAAGGCACTGATAAGTGGGGCAAAGCTAAACAGGGCGAATTAATGCTGATTCATCTCTGCACCAAATGTGGCAAAGTCTCCATAAACCGGATTGCTGCTGACGATGACCCTCAAAAAATTCTTAAGGTATGGGAGGATTCGAAAAATTTAAGTCAGGATATCCTTGCTCGATTAGCTAAGAAAAAAATCAAAATCCTCACTCAGAACAAGGAGGAAGAGATTCGTATTCAGCTTTTCGGGAAGGGTACCATTGACCAATAAAGCTCACTATTCCGATTTATAAATTAAATTACGTTGCCTCGGAGTACTGAGCTTTTTATTATTGATAAATAATTGTCTTTTGATTTTTCTTTTTCATAAAAAAATAATAAAAAGGCACCCTTACTTAAAAGATGCTTTAAACATAAAAACTAAAAAAAACCGGGGAAAATATATCAAAAAATATATTATTAAATTTAGAGTTAATAATAAAGAATTTATTAGAGATCAAATCAAAAAATATTCGAGAAATTGGAAAAAAATAGAAAAACAATATTTAACAATTCTTCCAGAAATTTTAGACACTCCGTGGCCGAAAGATAAAAAAATCATTAAAGCAATGATATCAATAAATCCAATTTGCCCAAGGTTGATTAATGATTGGAGTTTTTCTTTATTTTATAAACAAGGCAATAAGAAGATGAAAGAAACGATCATACGTGAAATATGTCATTTTCTCTATTTTAAAAAATGGGAAGAGATTTTTCTAAATGCTAAAAGAAAAACCTTTGAATATCCTTATATTGAATGACATCTAAGTGAGATTTTAGCATCGGTGATATTAAACGACCTAAGAATCCAAAAATTATTAAAGCATAAAGCAGTTTTTTATAAAGAACATCAAAAATTAAAGATAAACAAAATAAATGTGCCGAAATACTTTTCATTTTTGTATAAAGAATACAAATCTAAACAATATAGTTTTGACGAGTTTCTTAGAAAGGCATATTCAGAGACAAAGCAACATAAAAATATATTTAGCAATTTATAAGAAATCAAAGGTAGGGTTAAAAAACAAAAAAGGGCAGTTATCGTAAGATTTCTGTTCTTTTCAATTGCTTTCTTAGGATTATTTTTTTGCCTTGCTGGAGCTCAAATTACAGGATATATTAAAGAAAGAATGTTAGATTCTAATTTTTGGAAAAATTATTTTAAGGTTTATGATGTGTTGAATTTACTTATACCTTACCAAGAATTACTGGAAACAATTTGTGATGAATTAGAGATTAAGCTTGGCGAGAAAATAT
>CAZMTM010000155.1:0-1760 GCA_964569175.1 uncultured Gammaproteobacteria bacterium
CCCCCTGTTTTATTTATGCTAATCCTATAAATCGGGAGGTTTTTATATAACTTATTTTTCTTAATTGATATGATAAAGATATGACGAAGTGGTTGCAGTCAATTAAAGGTTTAGACAAGTCTAAAAAATGGCCAATCTTTTTCTGGGGGATATTATTAATTATAGCTATTGTATCGATCTGGAGTTTACTCTCTCCATATCCCAGGGGGACACATGACAATGATTATGAAACTTGGCTCAACGCTTTTGACAGCTTAATCCGTTCAGGGCAATTATTCCCCAGTTGGATAAAAAATTTTTGGTTTGAACATGGCAGTTCATTATTTATTTTTTATCCGCCGCTATTCTTTTATCTGGCAGAAATTCCCAGATTATTAGGGGCTAGTTTAGTTATATCAGTAAAAATAGTAGTTGGATTATCATTCCTACTTTCGTTTTTTACAATGTATTTGCTAGCCAAAGAATTATGGGGAAAATGGGGTGGCTTGCTAGCCGGCTTATTATATATGACTGCGCCTTATCACTTTGCCTTAACCTATACTCGTGGAGCTTATGCCGAAAACTTGGCCTATGCTATATTTCCTCTTATTCTTTGGTTTATCTATAAAATATTTAAAGGTAGTAAATCTGCTAACTGGCAAAAGTGGTATATTCTTGGTTTTGCCGGTTCTTTGGCAATTTTGATTTTGACTAATTTACCATCAGTAATAGTTTTTGCTGTTTTTGCTTTGTTATTTGTTATTAGTCTTATTTGGTACACAAAAAAAATTCCTTTAATACAGTTAGGGTTGGGAGGCGTTGGCGCTTTGGCTTTGAGTGCTTTCTTTTGGTTGCCAGCCATTTTAAACAGAGGTCTGGTTCAGTCTGATTATTTTATTAATGGCAAATACCACTTTTCAAATTATTTTACCAATTTTGTTCATTATTTACCGTTTAGGTCATGGACAAATATAGAGTTTTACCAATGGGGAATAATAGCCTGGATAATTATTGTAGTTGTTGTTTTTTATCTTATTAAAAGTAATTGGCAAACCAGCCAGAAGTTAAAATTGAAGGAAAATCATATAGTCTGGTTGTGCTTAATAATGCTAATTTTAGTCACTTTATTAATGACTCCTCTCAGTTATTCTTTATGGGAAAACCTGCCAATTATTCAATATATTCAATTTCCTTATAGATTCTTAAGTATAATTTTTGTATTGATATCTCTGCTGTGTGCTTATGTGGTTTATAAAATGAGCAACTGGTGGAAGATTGGTTTGGTGGTCTTGATATTAATTCAGACTATTGTTTTTGCTCGTCCGGTTTATGAATTTAGACATAAATTATATCGAGATGATGTTGCCTATACAGTTTATGGGGATATTAAGGCGCAATTGATTGCAGTGCCAGATGAAGATAGAAATGATCAAGGCCTTCCCCAGGCATTAGTGGCTCATACAACAGAAGCTGGGTATCTGCCACAAGGTATAGATAAAGAAATAATAAAAACTGAATTTATGCAGTCAATTTTACAACCCTTGCTGTCTATGTCTCTTGATCAAGCTGCTAATTATTCTGTTTCTGATTCAGATAAGATCATCACTAAGGGCACAATTAGTAATATAAATGAAGATGTGCGATCTATTAGTTTTATGCATGATTATAATGAAGCTAGCAGAGTATATTATAGGCAGTTTGGTTTTCCGGGATGGCAAGTTTTAGTAGATAATCAGCTCATAGATTGGGAATCTTCAACTGGTCAAATAAGTTTTGTGGTG
>CAZMTM010000156.1:0-1737 GCA_964569175.1 uncultured Gammaproteobacteria bacterium
AAGTACCAATTTTAGAGCTTAAGAAGATAGAAGATAAAGATTTAAAATTTTTAGCTGATTTCATATACAATAAAATTTTTTTACATTATTCAGAAAAGCAATGGGGATTAAAACCAGAAGATATAGATTCTTCGGTGACAGCAAGAGTCCCAGTTATTATTTCTCGGGATAATAGATATTTTCAGGATAAATATCAGGGCATACCCAAAGAGGGCTATACAAAATTGCTTGAGAAGATGACCCAAAATAAAAATATCGAATTTCAACTGGAAACAGATTTTAAAGATATTAGAGATAAATTAAAGTATAAAAAAATATTTTATACCGGAGCTATTGATGAATTTTTTGATTATAAATTTGGGAAACTTGATTATCGGTATGCAAATATTGATTTCCAAACTTTGGATATAGAAAATTACCAGCCAGCTGCAGTAGTAAATTATCCGAACGATTATGACTATACCAGGAGTACGGAATTTAAGAAATTTAGTATGACCAAAAGCAAACAGACAACTATAGGAATTGAGTATCCTGGCAACAGTGGATTCATGGCGTGGCCAGTATTAAACGAAAGAAATAAAGAGATGTTTAAAAAATATTGGGAAGAAGCGGAAAAATTAAAAAAAGATAATATATATTTTGTAGGTCGTCTTGCGGAATATAAATATTATGATATGGATGACGCAGTTGCAAACGCATTACAAATATTTAGTTCCATCTTTATTCACAATTCATAAAAGGATAAAATAATATTTCAAAAAGTCTTATGGTATTTTTTTCTAAATTGGTGAAAAATTATAGTGATGTTTTAAAAGAATATTAATAAAAATAAATGTGTTATGAAAAAATATATTTTATCTATATAATAACTATTTTATATAAAATTGAATAAATATTTACGTTCAAGGAAATACTTATAATAATATATTAATTGATTTAAAGGAGAGCAAAATATGAAAGGAATAATCTTAGCCGGTGGGGCGGGGACCAGACTCAATCCCTTAACCAAAGCAGTAAGCAAGCAGTTAATACCAGTTTATGATAAACCGATGATCTATTATCCTTTATCTACTTTGATGTTGGCGGGGATTAAAGATATTTTAATCATCTCTACTCCTCAGGATTTACCAAAATTTAGAGAACTATTTGGAGATGGGCAAGAGGTTGGACTTAATATTTCCTATAAAGAACAGCTCAAACCGGAGGGGATTGCCCAAGCCTTTATTATTGGAGAAGAATTCATCGGGGATGATTCAGTATGCTTGATATTGGGGGACAATATATTCTATGGACATAGTTTATCTAGGACTTTACAGAAGATGGCAGGGCTAAAAGAGGAGGCTTGTATCTTTGGCTACTGGGTAGCCGACCCTCAAAGATACGGAATAGTAGAGTTTAATCAAAATAATGAAGTTATAAGCATAGAAGAAAAACCAAAAGTTCCTAAATCAAATTATGCAGTTCCCGGACTTTATTTTTATGATAATAAGATTATAAATATAGCGAAAAACCTAAAGCCTTCGTCTCGAGGGGAACTGGAGATAACTGATGTAAATTTAGCTTACTTAAAGAAAGAAAATCTCAATGTAGAGCTTTTAGGTCGAGGTTATGCCTGGCTGGATACCGGCACTCCGGATAGTTTGCTTGATGCCTCAAATTATATTGCGACTATGGAAAGAAGGCAGGGATTAAAGATTGGCTGTATAGAAGAGGTGGCTTTTAGGATGGGTTATATAG
>CAZMTM010000157.1:0-1733 GCA_964569175.1 uncultured Gammaproteobacteria bacterium
TACGCACCCAAAACTCCCAAATCATGAATGTGCAAATCTCCCCGCTCGGCCGGCCCTCTAATCTCCGGTGGATAAATTTTGCTAAGCCAGTATTTTTTGGTTACCGAATTGGAAATGTAATTATTCAGCCCCTGTAAAGAATAAGTCATGTTGGCGTTTTCTTTAACTTCCCAATCTATTTCTTTCAAATACTGATCAACCATGCCAACAGTTTCGGTTGCTTTAATCACCTCTCTAATTTTTCGTCGTTGTTCCCGATAAAGAATATAGGCTTTAGCCACTTCAACTAAATCGGTTAGAACTAAAACTTCTTCAACAATATCTTGAATCTCTTCTACTCTAGGTATCTGAGATTTAAAACGGCGTCTTAAAATTTTGACTACCCGGTCGGATAACTTCTGAGATAATTTACCATCTTCTCCCGAGACAGCAGTCACTGCTTTAAAAATAGCTTTGGTAATTCGTGACTGGTCAAATGTTACAAGCCGCCCGTCTCTTTTCTTGACCTTATTTAATTTTTGAGTCTTACTCGTCATAAAAAATAATAGAGTAAAAATAAAAAAACAAGACGCATTTCTACGCCTCTTCTATAAAATAAAATAATCAAAACGACCCTTTAACATGGTAACTGTTAATTAATGTAAAACCTTTATAATTAAATTATAAAATTATTAAATTATTGAATTTTAAACTACAGACTTAATCTGCTTAAAGGCCTCTGGTATCAGGGGCAGTAAAATATTACCAAACTTAATCAGAAGAGGAGCTACATTAGAATTAGCCAAAAGTTGTATCCAATTAGCGCCCAGAGGAAACTTGGTGGAAAAATACAAGATTAAACCAATAATCAATGCGCCCTCAATAAATCCAAGGGCTGCGCCAGCCAAACGATTAATAGTCTTTAAAAATGGAATGAAAGATAAAAAGTCAATCACTCTGTTCAAGGCTCGGAAAAGAAGGAAAACAATAAATCGGGCAACAATAAAGATTATAATAAAAGCCACCAGTCGAGCCAGGTTAATATTATCACCAAAAATAGGCAAAATTTTTAAAGCCACCGCTGGATACCAGCGGCTGGCAAAGATTACTCCTAAAATCAAACTAATAATCCCGCCCAGCGTATGAATCAAACCATACCAAAAACCAAACCAAACAAAACCAAAAACAATTAATAACAAAATTAGGTCGAAAAGGGTCATAATTAATTATTTACTCAATTAATTTATTATAGCTAATGGCCAATTTTTACAATTTGGGAAACAATATCTGGCCCTGACTGACTTTCTTAAATTCAGCCCGTCCCCATTTCTGGGCCTTAGATAAAGAAACTTTTTGTTCCCGGCTGAGGATGCCTAAATTTTCAAAAATTTGATTGCTCTTTCCGGGCATAAACGGCTGGACCAACCAAGCTAAATGACGCAACCCTTCAAGTAAATTATACAATACTTCTTGAAATTTGGAAACATCTTCTTTAAATAATTTCCAGGGTTTTTGCTGGTCAATATATCTATCGCAAAAACTAATTAAATCACAAACGCTCTGCTGGGCTGTTTCAAAACTCAATTGATTAAGCGCCTTTTCATATCTTTGCCAAACCGCGTCTACTTTTTGTTTGAATTCAACACTGGGAGCCGGGGGCGGTAAAAATACTTTTTTACTTTTTATAGCCAGAGCTAAAACGCGCCGGACTAAATTGCCCAGACCATTAGACAGGTCAGTGTTATATTTATCAT
>CAZMTM010000158.1:0-1719 GCA_964569175.1 uncultured Gammaproteobacteria bacterium
GAATCTATTGAAGAGTTGACAAACAATAAAAAGGGAGTAGAATAATAAATAGTAGCTTTTCAGGTTTACCGAAACTCTAAATTACTGACCGAATCTTAATTTATTAAGAGGAAGGTGGAAATGAGCGAAGCTCATTGACTAAGGAGAAGTAGGGCCAAGGTCGGGCTACTAGAAATGATTAAAAAGCAGTAATATCAGAAAGATTATGGTTAAAGCATCTAGTGATCAGGACTTTCTTGAGTTCATAATAAAAGCTTTAGTTGATCATCCAGAAGATGTTAAAGTTGACCGCAAGGTTGACGAAATGGGAGTTTTGCTTTCTTTGAAAGTAAACCCAGAAGATATGGGTCAGATCATCGGAAAAGCCGGATCTACTGCTAGATCTATAAGAAGTCTGGTTCGGATCGTTGGTCTTAAGAATCACGCCAGAGTGAATTTAAAGATCGAAGAGCCAGCTGATGGCAGAGTTACTCGGGAAAGAAAAGCTGAATCTATTGAAGATTTAAAATTGTAAACGAGATCCTCAATTCGTTTACAGAGAGTGAAGACCGTGTTATCATTTTGGTAGCGCGGTCTTCGTTTATCGAGTCCGCCCAAAGGCGGACGAAGATAGAGAAGAGACATTTCTCTTCGACTATGGTAAGGTTTGACATTATTACAATTTTTCCGGATATTTTTAATTCATATTTGAAGGAATCTTTTATTAAAAAAGCCCGAGAAAAGGGCTTAATTAAGATTAATATTCACAATTTAAGGGGTTTTACCAAAGACAAGCACAAAACTGTTGATGACCGACCTTTTGGCGGAGGATTAGGAATGGTTTTCAGGGTTGAGCCTATTTATAAAGCTGTCAAGAGAATAAAAAAGGGAAAGAAAAATAAGGTTGTTTTATTTACGCCTCGCGGGAAAAAATTTACTCAGCAGATAGCTTATAAATTAAGCAAGCTGGATAGGATTATTTTGATTTGTGGCAGATACGAAGGGGTGGACGAAAGAGTGGCAAAACATGTTGCCGATATGGAGTTATCAATAGGGGACTACGATTTAATGGGAGGGGAATTGCCCGCTATGATAGTTATAGAAACAATCACCAGGTTAGTTCCTGGAGCTTTGGGCAAACCTCAGTTTCTGAAAGAAAGAATCAGCAGGGATAAAGGATTTATTGAATATCCTCAATATACCAGACCAGAAGTTTTTTCATTTCCGCCCTCGCCAAGGCTTCGGCGGACAAGCAAAAAAATAACAAAATGGAGGGTACCCAAGGTTTTAATTTCTGGTAATCACAAGGAAATTGAAAAGTGGCGGGAGAAACATAAAAAAGACATTGGCAGCTGAAATGAATTGAAGACTAATTGAATAATAAGCAGATTTGTGTTTAAATAAATAAATTGGGTAGGTGGCAGAGTGGTCAAATGCACGTGACTGTAAATCACGCGACTTCGGTCTACGGGGGTTCGAATCCCTCCCTACCCACAAATATGCCTGGGTAGCTCAGTTGGCAGAGCACGTCTTTGGTAAAGACGAGGTCGGCGGTTCAATCCCGCCCTCAGGCTCACGAGCGATAGCGAAGTGGAAAGATGAAGATTTATCTTCATCGCCTTATTAAATTAAATAATAAATAAAATCATATGGCAGTAAAAAAGAAACCGCTAATTAAACTTCAGTGTCAGGAATGCAAAAGGATTAATTATTTTACTAAAAAACCAAAAACATTGGACA
>CAZMTM010000159.1:0-1085 GCA_964569175.1 uncultured Gammaproteobacteria bacterium
AGAAACGACCAGATTGTCGCCATCGGCAACAACGCTTTAAAAATGATGGGTAAAGCGCCGGCTCATATTTCAGTTGTTAAGCCGCTAAGCCATGGTATTATTTCTGATTTTGAGGTAACAGAAAAAATGCTTAAATCAATTATTGAGAAGGTCCACCGCGATACTTTTACTTTGGTACCCAGGCCGCGAGTAGTGGCTGCTATTCCCTTGGGTGTAACCGAGGTGGAGAAGAAATCTTTAGAAGATGTGGTGCTCCAGGCTGGGGCTCGTGAGGTATATTTAGTAGAAAGACCAATGGCGGCTGCTATTGGCGCCAGATTGCCTATTCAGGAAGCAATTGGTAATTTAGTAGTTGAATTGGGCGGCGGTCTTTCGGAGGTAGCCGTTATATCACTCAATGGAATTGTTGCCTGGAAATCTTTGAAAATTGGTGGAGAGTCATTGAATAAAAATATTATAAATTATACCCGTGAAAAATTTGGTATTCTTCTGGGGGATCAAACAGCCGAAGAAGTTAAGTTAAAAATAGGTTCGGCCTACCCCGATAAACCCCAGGAAATGAAGGTAAAAGGTAGAGACTTAATTAGCGGTTTACCTAAAGAGATAATTGTGACTGATACGCAAATTAGAGAAGCAATTATGCCTGTTCTCAAGACAATCGTGGAGAGTATTCATGATACTATTGAGGCCACACCGCCCGAGTTAGTGGCTGATATTTATGAAAGAGGTTTGGTTCTTTCTGGCGGTGGAGCTTTGCTTCGCGGACTGGATAAGCTGATTCAGAAAAAGATTAAAATACCAATTGTTGTTACTGATGATTCCTCAACTTCAGTCATCCGTGGTACTGGCCTGATTTTAGAAGATTTTGAGAATTTGAAAGAGGTGATTATTCCTTCAACCAGGGATTAGTCGTATAAACGACTAAGAAATTTAAAATCCCGGATTAAAAATTAATCCAGGATTTTTTGCTGCCCTGTAAACAAACAGAACAAACACTTGACAAGATTTTAAAATAATATATAATAATAATGTCTATCAGTTATATCTTTCCCATACCCTAAGGAAGGAAGGATGGGTAGAGGGAA
>CAZMTM010000159.1:1095-1714 GCA_964569175.1 uncultured Gammaproteobacteria bacterium
AGGAGGTGATAGACATGTTTAGTTGGATAAAGTCAAGGTTTGCTGACAGACTCGCCAAAAAAGAACTTAGAAGATACTTCAGAGGACAGGCTATAGAGAAGTTGCAGGAAGTCCGTAATCTACTCAATGAAGACTTTGTGTATGACGGCGGTAAAGATAATAGAGCTGAGGCGAAGATTAATACTGGTTTGACGCGGGATAGACTAAAAAAAATGCGTGAATACATGGAATATTCAGATGCTTCTATCCGCGAAATATTAGATTACGTGAATCAGTTTAATAAAATTGTTGAAGACTGTGAATCCCGACTTATAGAGAC
This sequence comes from uncultured Gammaproteobacteria bacterium, assembly GCA_964569175.1. Lineage (GTDB taxonomy): Bacteria > Patescibacteriota > Patescibacteriia > UBA2591 > CAZMTM01 > CAZMTM01. Next base: position 1,415 of record CAZMTM010000159.1, read on the forward strand.
AGAATTCTTTATGAAAGAGTTAGGAGAAAGATATCCCGAAATACTGACGTGTACTAATTTTAAGTGTGTTCCCAAAGATTTAGTTGAACCAGTTCGGCATTATCTGTCAATGCAAAATGTACATGGGCGTTTGAAGTTAATGAAGAGGGTTTTTATTCAGGCCGGCGACGCTTTTCGAAAATTAGCTATTAGGAAGTAAGTAATAAAAAAGGAGTGCGATTCTCAAATTGCACTCCTTCTTATTTTAATTTAATTTTTATTTTTTATTTTTCTAACTTAAGAGAAACTAATCTTGAAATA
>CAZMTM010000160.1:0-1685 GCA_964569175.1 uncultured Gammaproteobacteria bacterium
AAATAACTTAAAATCTGGTTTTAAAGTATCAAATTTTTTCTTATAATCAGTAAATAGCTGAATACATTTTTCGGGCGAAATCAGAGCTGAATTATGAGTCAAAGAAAAAGGTGTCGCATCATATTTGATTATCAACTTCTTTTTATTAAATCCAGAAAAGTTCTTAATCCTATCTTCCTCATTAACCTTAAACACCAAATATCTCTTATCGTAGTTCCATCTTTTAGTATAAACAGCTTCTGAAATAATAACAACGTTTTTTTTGCTTTTCTTAATCAACTCTTCAATTTCTTTTTTATCTTGTTTAGGAATTCTTAATATAGGTAATAACTCCATAAGGTTATTGTAATCTACTCTGCAAATATCTCCTTTTCCGTGTAGAGCGTTTAAAGCCCTGACATTAAAATAGTACTCTCTTAGAGTACAAATATCATCGGGGCTTAAAACCAATCCGGGATTCCGATAAAGGTTTTCAATCCTATGTTTTCTCATAACAAGGACAGGATCCTTTCTTACAAGTTGTTCGCCTTTTTCTCCTTTTTTGTATAAAATGTTTTTATCTTCCTCCCAGATTAAATATTTTTCTTCCCAATGCCATTTTGGATCAAAAGCAGCTTCGGAAATAAAAATCACTTTACCTTTTTTAACAGTTTCTTTTATTTCATCTTTAGTTTCCTCCGGGATATTCAAAACCGGTAAAATTTCCTCTATATTGTTGCTGTCTACTCTATATGTGAAGTAATGAATGCCTGTTTTCAGGACTTTTACCAAGTAATTGTGAGGAGCTCCTCTATGTTCCTTTGGAAAATTCTTGGCACGATACTTGGATTTTATTTCTCTATCTTTTTCCTTATCCGTATAAATTCTTTCAGAGAAAATTTGCTGAGGTTGCTTAACACCAATTATTTTAATTGTAAAAAATAGAAAAAAGGTCCCAGCTAATTCTGGAAAAGAAATATACATTGTATTAAATCTGTAAATCAAACTAAAAAAGATTAATGCCAAAGTAAACCAGTTGGCATGCGTAGTATTTGCAACGTATTTTTCCTTACTAATTTTTCCTTTATATTTGAATATTTCTAATATCAGAATACAAATATGGCGAAAAATAAATATATACAGTATATAAGAATTAAATAATCCTAGGATGCCAAAAAGGAAAAGCCATAAAATGCTATCTATATAATGTAAGTAACGGTAAGTTTTAATTTCTTTGTTTATGTACTCTTTATAATTACTTAGCCATGTATGTGTCATTGTTAAATAAATCAGACTTATAAAAAAAAATAATCCAAGAGCAAATAAACCTCGAATAGAAAAAAAAGGTTTTGATCGAACGGAATCAACAAATAAAGCGGGTACAATAATGAACCAAAACAAAAATTTTCTGTAGTATTCTATATAATTAATATACCATCTTTTTGTTATCGTTTCGCTAATCCAAAATATAAAATCCAATAAAATATCCAAAACCACTATGGATAGGAAGCCTAAGAGCAAGAAAAAGAAATTATCATTTACAAAGCGAGTAAATACACCACAGATTCCTATGAGGTACAAAGAGTTTATTAAAAATAAGCGTTTTATATTAAGCGATTTCTTATCTTTAGGGACTTGCACCTTGTTGCTTCATTTTCTTTTTAAGTTTTTTTCTTATCAAAAACAAGATACTTTTCCTCCCATTT
>CAZMTM010000161.1:0-1670 GCA_964569175.1 uncultured Gammaproteobacteria bacterium
ATCCATGGCTCCAGCTAACATTAGTCTGGTAAAAGCCCGATTCTTAGATTTACTGATTGGCATTTCTACTAGCTTATCAGCCAATCTTCTCCATTCTTTTTTGGGATATAAAAAGAGGCATGTATCTATACCCCTGGTAACAACTGCTCCTTTTAATAGGTTTGCTCGAAATTTGACTGGAATAGCCAGCCTATTCTTATCATCTATGGAATAGTGGTATTCACCTATAAACATGTCAAACCTCTTAAATGTGTGTTTCCCCTACCTCCTATTTCTTAATTTTTTAATGGCCGTAAGGCGGCCGTGCCTTTAATCCTATAATCCTGTTGATTACTAAGATTTATTATTGAAACAGGAGGCAGAGGAAAGTTGTACCCCTCCTTATTGAGAATAAATAGTGAAGTGGAAAAGATAATTAGTTATCCACAAAAATCTAGACTTATCCCCACAGTTATCCACAGTTATCCACTATACATCTATTATAAACCATTTTTTCCCACTTAGCAACCACAACCTGTGGATAACTAAAACAGCCCAAATGGGCTGTTTTCTTGTAATATGTGTACATTTATTAACTCTCTTCAATATCAGCCAGAATTTCTCAACCCGCTGATGTAACTATTTAACAAAGGCAATTTTTAAATCACATTTAAAGGCCCTGGCAATTTTTTGAAGAGTAGCGGTAGTAAAATTTTGTTGACCAGCCTCCATTCGGGCTACATTACTTTGTGTTGTACCTATCTCTCTGGCCAGCTTCACCTGAGACATCCCCTTCTGTTTGCGCAACTGCAAAATCTGGTAAGCAATTTCTAATTGCTTACTATATTCGTCGTAGTATTTTTTAAATTCTGGATTTTTTAACTCTTTGGCAAGCCATTCCTGGAAATCTACTGCCTTTTGTAGTTTCTTTTTTTTATTCATATATTTCTTTATTAACTAAAACATTATAATAACGTTCTTCAGCTTTTCTTATTTCAGGTCCAGGTGTTTTGCGCCCTTTCTTTAAAAAAATATGAAGTAAAATTATGGTCCTTTTTATAAAAGTAAAGTAAAAAATTCTGTGCCTATTTCGAGCAAAATCAACCATTAATTCTCGAATCTTACCTTTAATATGTCTGGAATAAGGTTCGTCTAAATATCCTTTATTAACCCGTAAAAACTCAATATATTTAAAGACTTTTGTTCTTTCTTTAACTTTTAATTTCCTGACATATTCCGTTACCGGATCACGACCAGATTTAATATCTTTGTAGAACTTTACTTTGTACTCTTTGTTTTCATTATATATCATATATGATATATGTCAATACTCGACTTGTGGATAACTATTAATTAGTCTAATTCTAAAATTTTTCGACACTCCCGGGCAATAACCAATTCTTCGTCAGTCGGAACGGCCAGAATTTTTGTTTTCTTTAAAAACTTTAAATCCCGACAAATACTCTGCCGGGTATAGGCCTTACCAGCGCCAATAGCTCCGGTAAAAACAACTGCCTGGACACTTCCCAGAATACCCCAATCAGCCCCAATGTATTTTTGAATTCTATAAACACTGTAATCATCAAAAATATCAAACGATGGCTGCCCTGCGTGAGCAATGCAGCGACCTAAAAAATGTTCAAGACTGGTTTCCTCGTATGAGGGAAGTCTTCTTAATTTTTTGATTTTTT
>CAZMTM010000162.1:0-1661 GCA_964569175.1 uncultured Gammaproteobacteria bacterium
GAATACTGCCACTATCTTCCCCTCACCCGCAGCTCATACAGTATCTCTTCGGCTTTCTTTAAATTCCGTTTGGCATCGTCATATTTATGACGCAAATAGCCGGTTAAATCAAGTTTAATCAGTTCGCCAACAATATCGGCAATCAATTCTTTAAGCTTCTCCGCTTCTTTGTCTTTCTTGGCGGTGGCCAGAAGAACTATTTTTCTCACCAATTCACCGGTTAAGTCGCAACTTCCAGCCAGATAATCGTCAAAATTCGGCTTGACTTTAGTTATCTCTTTGAGCCGATTAAATTTCAGGGCCTGCCAAAACAATTTAGCTTCCACGTACTCTTCCAGAGCCGCTTTATAAACGCCAGTATATTTAAGATCCGGCGCTTTGCGTAAAACTGTCTTAAGTCCGGAAAGAATTTTTTCTGTCTCGGCCAGAATTGTTTCGGCCTCGCCAACCTGGTCTCGGTGTAAAGAGAAAATGGCCTGCTTGGCTTTATGCAAAGCAATATTTGACCGGCGGATAATCAAGCCACGTGATGAATAGTGGACAGCATAGGCCTGGCGTAATTTTTGAAACATTTTTTTATTAATCATATTATCTTAGTTTATCACAACTCTTTCTTTTGGACAACATTAATATACAAAAGTAAATATACAAAAGTAATATAAAAAGTATTTCTTGACAAAAACCAAAAAATGTGGCAAAATAAAGTCAGACTGATTTGAACAAATTGTTTTTTAAAATCTTAAAAAGGGAGGGAGAATGAAAGGCCACCGAATGGTTAGATCTCTGATAGTTATAACGTTTATGTTCGCTCTAGCTGCCTTCGCCCTGAACTCGGCTATCACTATCTTACTGGGTCCCGGCATCAGATTTACAACCCCAGAAGCAACGATTCAGAGCTATTGGGATTCAGTAAACAAACAAAATTTAGAAAGGGCTAGCTTATCGTTTTCGGGAGTCAGAGTGATTGACGTACCTTCAATGGTCCAGGAGATGTGGAAAACGAATATCCAGATTAACGGTATTCAAATTATAGAAAAAACTATCTTAGACAAACAACATGTTCATTTAAAATATACTGTTTTCTTAAAAAGGGGGAAATATAATACCGGCGATATATTGTCTTACGACGAGATTTTTGGCTGGCGAATTCTTGCGCCGGCATCAGAAGCCCCAAAATAAAAACACAAGGTAAGAAAAAATAAAATGGGTCATTGAATGACCCATTTTTGTTTATTGTCTAAAGATTCAATCTATTTCTTTCTCGGCTGCATTATTACCTTAACAATTTTATCCGGAGTCAGAAACCGATTAACCGCTTCTTTGACCCGCTCAATGGTAACGCTCTTTATATTCTCGACTAAACCTTCATAAGTATAGGGTTTGTCCCATAGAGCGATGCTTGAAGCAGCTTTTTTAAGAATACTTGACGGCTTTTGAAAATAAAAAGTCAGATTTCCTAAAAGCATTCTTTTGGCCCGGTCTAATAATTTTTGCGAATTCTTGTTCTGCTGAATCACTCTCATAGATACATTAAACGCCTCGTTTGTTTTTCGCGGATCAGTGCCAACATAAACGGTAAAAAATCCCAGGTCGCTGCGATAACTATTACTGGCCCAAACCTCATAACAAAGGCCTCGTTTATCCCGCACTTCCTGATAAAG
>CAZMTM010000163.1:0-1657 GCA_964569175.1 uncultured Gammaproteobacteria bacterium
TTATCACCGCAACATAATAATGTCCTAGTCTCACGGTATAGAAATTTCCAACCTAGTGTACAGGGTATGTACCCAGAGATCCAATCTATAAAACTAGATCAGATAAGTAGATACTTGGACTATCCAAAGTTTCTTCAACTAATTTTTTACTTTTTAAAAAATTCTGGGGACCTTGAACTTTTCGCTCCTCCGTAATTTATGACTTACAAGAGTATAAAAAGTTTTTGCTATTTGCCAACTGCTTAAATACAATGGATGCTCGCTTTTGGAATCCAATGGTTTAGTGGTCTCCTTGTCCAAAAATCCACCAAATCTCCTTATTGTCTATCGGCAAGACCAATCTTAATCTTTCTTCTTTTATTGTTTTTGACATATGTTTTTGACATATTGATACGCATTCCAAGATTTTATCAATTCTTGGGAAAAACTGCCATATGTGTATAGACATTGCCTCTCTTCCTTGACAATTTGTCAAGACACTTTATATTAATAGTATATCAATAATAGCTTTTCGATCTTTATTCAGGGAGGTGAGAAACATGTCTAAAGAAGAGCGCAACCACGGTTACCATGACGGGCGGAGAGAGGCCGACTGGCAAAACAATAGTAATTTCGTTCAGCAAATCATTCGAGACATCGGCTATAGTCCGAAGAATAGTACTTCCGAGGATTACGAGCGTGGCTTCAGGGAAGGGCTCGAGGACGGCAAGAGAAAATAAGAAGGAGGACCATACGCAGAAAATAGGTGAGGGAGGGTGCTTATTCTATCTCTCCCTCACGTTTGTTTTTATTTGCCTTGAATATTTTTTTGTTAACAATACCCTTGGGCTTTTATGTCATCGCTTTTACTGATTTTTTTAATTTGCCCCACAATCCTCATCGGAGGATTTTTAATTGGGACTGCGGTTTACGCTGGAATTATTGCTGCTCCCTATCTCGGCACTCCAAGGAAAAAGATTCGCCGGGCATTAGGTCTAGCTTTTCTAAAACCCGGGGAATATTTTTACGATTTAGGTTCTGGTGATGGACGATCTCTAATTATAGCTGCTAAAGAATACCGGGCCCAAGCAATCGGTTTTGAGTTGTGGTATTTTCTTTACCTTTGGTCTAAGGTTTCTATTTTTATTCATCGTTGTCCTAATAGAGCTAGGGTTTATTGGAAAAATTTTTATCAAGTAGATATTAGTAATGCTAATGTCATTTTCTGCTTTCTTACTCCGAGAGCTTACCTTCGTCTTAAAAAGAAATTCAACAAAGAACTAAAGAATGGGGCTAGAGTAATTACTTTTTCTTCTCCTTTAGGATTTTGGGAACCCCAACAAGTCATTACTTTCCCGGATAAAACCAAATTGTTCTTTTATATTAAAAATTAGCAAACATAAAACAAAAAAGATTTTATTAATCAGTAGTATTCTGGGTAAGACCTAGCGATAGTAGTTGTTACGCCCTTGTTTTCACAACGATTTTTGTCAGTTGAGATTAAACCTCAACCGGGTTCTCAACCGAGAACCTATCGCTGGATTCTTACTATTCGCTCAGATTTGTGCCCAAATCTTGAGCGGTTGAGGTTTAACCTCAACCGGCAACCTCAACCGGTAATTTTGAGCAATTTTTGAACGAAAAGTAATCATCATCTTAAATAGTATAAATTTCTACA
>CAZMTM010000164.1:0-1612 GCA_964569175.1 uncultured Gammaproteobacteria bacterium
AACAAACCTGTTTTACATTACTGTGTAGAAGATTTAGTAAATGCTGGTATAAAAGGATAAAAAAACCTTTTCTTTATTATCTGTTTTTTAATAATCTGAAGTTCTTTTTTTTAAGTGGTATATCCATAACCAACTTTCCCGTACTATTTAATAATTTTAGCTTTTAACACGACCCCCTCCTTCCAACTATCTGGAAGGAATTTTCCAATTATTTTTCTCCAGTTTTTCAGCCAAACATTTTCCGAAAAAGTCATGATACCATGTATCTCTTCAAGCACAAAATCATTACTGTTAAAGATTTCCTTTAAAGCTCTATAAGGAAAAACCCTGACATGATCGTATCTGGGTTTAGTTTTAAAAAATCTTGGTATCCCATATGTTTTTCCTGGATAAGGCGTGTAATTAGTCGGGGCATAACCGAATAAAATCAACAACCTCACATGCCAAGAATTCAAATTCGGAGTAGAGAGAATTAACTTACCATCGTTCTTTAGAATTCTCTCTATTTCACTAATAAATTTATCCGGTCTGAATAGATGTTCAAAAACCTCTCTTGCAAATACCAAATCAAAATAATTCTTTTTGAATGGTAATTCTTCTGCATTTGCTAATATTCCGTTATTTTTTGGAAGGTCTGATTTTTTTATATTTATAGAAAAAATCTTGGATGAAGTAAAATTTTTCCTTAAAAAATCATAACTGCTTTGAACCCCACCAACATCTAAAATTTTCTTAAAATCTTCATTTTCTAAAAGACTTTTTAACTTTACTAAAAGCTCGAGTCTGGCCATATCTAACACTTTTTATCCTTTATTTAATTATTTATTTTAAGGTATATGATATGAAAATTTGCTTAACTTGTAGTCCAGGCGGTCATTTACTCCAAATCTTACAATTGAAGAACGTTTACGATAGATATGACCATTTCTTTTTAACATTTAAGGAACTCACAACTAAAAATTTAGGGAAGAAAGAAAAAGTATATTTCATTAAAAACCCAAAAAGAAGCCCCTTCGACACACTTATGTCTCTCTTTCAGAGTTTATTCATCTTTTTAAGAGAAAAACCAGATGTTATAATTTCTACTGGCGCAGGTGTTACAATTCCCATCTGTTATTTGGCAAAATTATTTATGAAAAAAGTTATCTACATAGAATCTTTTTCCCGTGTCACCTGTCCTTCACTCGCTGGTAGACTTGGATATTTAGTATCAGATTTGTTTATTGTTCAATGGAAACTCTTACTAAAATTTTATAAAAAAGCAAAGTATGGAGGTACGATATTTTGATCTTTGTTACTGTTGGCACACATTATCAGGGATTTGAAAGACTCGTTAAGGCAGTTGACAAACTCGTGGTTAATGGTAAAATTAAAGATAATGTGATAATTCAAATCGGGCATACTAAATATATACCAAAAAATTGTGAATGGATTAGATTTGTAAATCCAGAAAATTTTGTAAAACTCTGTAAAAAATCAAATATTGTAATAACTCACGGGGGTATAGGATCTATAGTTATTCCTTTAAAAATTAGAAAACCAACGATAGTTGTACCAAGGTATAAAAAATTTAGTGAACATACAGATGACCACCAACTACAAATCACAATGG
>CAZMTM010000165.1:0-1605 GCA_964569175.1 uncultured Gammaproteobacteria bacterium
ATCACCCATACCAGTTTTTTCAGAGAGAAGGACTAAATCTGCTTATAAGATACTGGTTAGGCCGATTATCACAGAAAAAGCAACTATGGGCGAATCCATAGGACGTTATACTTTTGAAGTATCGCTTGGATCGAATAAAATTGAAATTAAAAAAGCCATTAAAGAACTCTATAATCTTGAACCGCTTAGAATAAATATAATTAGAGTTAAGGGAAAGGCGGTCAGGTACGGCCATTCTCGAGGCAGAACCAAAGATTGGAAAAAAGCAATCGTTTTTCTCAAGGAGGGCCAGAAGATAGAATTTGTAAAGAAATAATTATGCTTAAAGTATATAAACCAACAACTCCAGCTCGTCGAAAAATGAGTGTAGTAGCTACTAATAAACTAAGTAAGGTCAAACCTAACAAGGGGCTGGTTAGTGGAAAAAAATCCAAGGCCGGCCGTAGTCATGGACAGGTTACCGTACGCCATAAAGGCGGTGGAGAAAAAAGACTATATCGAAAAATTGATTTTAAACAGGATAAATTTAACATTCCAGCCAGAGTAAAAACATTAGAATATGACCCTAATCGTTCGTCCTGGATTGTCCTGCTTTACTATGTCGATGGTGAGAAAAGATACATTCTGGCTCCGGACAAACTTAAGATCGGCAGTCAAGTTTTAAGTTCGAAAGAAAAAATTGAGGCTCAGATTGGCAATCGGATGCCTTTAAAATTTATTCCTTTTGGTTTTGCAGTTCATAATATTGAGATGGAGCCTGGTCGGGGTGGTAAGATTGTTCGTTCAGCCGGCAGCTCAGCCATCCTAATGACTTGTGAGAAAGGTTTTGCTCAGTTAAAATTACCCTCAGGCGAGAGACGGTTGATTAAAGATACCTGTTCAGCCAGTATTGGTGAGGTTAGTAATTCTGAATGGCGCCATATTCGCTGGGGCAAGGCTGGCCGAATGCGTCGGCGGGGCATTAGACCTACGGTCCGGGGCAAAGCTATGGCACCAGTGGCCCACCCCCACGGCGGAGGAGAAGGTCATTCGCCAATCGGATTGGTTCATCCTAAAACGCCCTGGGGAAAGCCGGCCCTAGGAGTAAAGACCCGCTCGAAAAAGAAGTGGACCAATAAATACATTATTAAACGGAGGATTAAAAAGAAAAAAAAGTAATCTATGAGTCGAAGTCTTAAAAAGGGTCCGTGGGTTGATCCAAAATTATTAAAAAAAATATCCAAGTCAAAACGGGGAGATAAAACAGTTATTAATACCTGGTCGAGACGTTCGGTTATTACTCCAGAAATGGTTGGTTTCACTATCGGTGTTTATAACGGCAAGGTGCATATGCCGGTATTTGTGGTGGAAAATATGATTGGCCATAAATTGGGTGAATTTTCTCCGACCAGAAAGTTTATTAAACATGGTGGTAAAATACAAAAAGGATTAGATCAGGCAGTAGTTAGTAAATAAACAAAAATAGATTGAGTAATTATGGATGTAAAAGCTACAGCAAAATATATTAAGATATCGCCAAAAAAAATAAGGCAGGTTATTGCTTTATTCAGGGGTATGGATGTGGTGGAAGCAATAAATTATCTAAAGTTTATTCAGAGAAGAGCT
>CAZMTM010000166.1:0-1604 GCA_964569175.1 uncultured Gammaproteobacteria bacterium
AAAATATTTAATCCCGATAGTAGTAGCTAAAACCGAAGCAGCAATATTGACTATATTATTGCCAATTAAAATAGTAATAATTAATCTTTTTGGATTTTTTCTAAGGTAAGCCAGGGTTTTTGCTCCGCGCAGTTTTCGTTTAATCATGGTTCTAATCCTGGTTTTATCTAAAGAAAAAAGCGCAGTTTCCGCGGACGAAAAAAACGCAGATAGCACCACCAAAATGATGAAAATAATAATTAGGTCCATACTTGCTATCTATAATACAGGGATTAATAAATTTAGCAAGTGTTTTCCATTTTTTAAAAAGAAGTTAATAATCCTTGTTTTTAACTATTTTTTTCGGTAAAAATCTTGGCGGTAAAAACATAAATATTTACCCGGCCGTTTTTCCATTCATCCCAGTCCAGTCCGGCCTTTTGAATACATAATTGACCCATATATTCTTCCAAATTCCAGTTGTTTTCAGTGGCTACCTGAGGTAAAAATACGCCCGAACGGGATCCTTGCTGAATCACGACTCCGTGTTTACCGACCTCAATTTCTTTAAGGGGGTTTTTTATTTTTTTCAGCGGGCTGAGGACTGATATTTCTATATCTATATCTTTTATTTCTGCCAGGTCTGTCGGTTGAAAGCGATGGTCTTCAACAGCCGCGGCTATTGCCATTTGGGAAACTAGTTGGTATAAAGGTGTTTTTTCTTCTATTATTCGGCCGATACAACCCCGCAACTCACCATTTTTTCTTAAAGTAACAAAAACACCCTGTGGTTGAGTCAGGCGAGGGAAGGTAACCTTAAACTCGGGTACTTTTTTATTTTTCAGGAAACCTGCAATGCTCTGGCGAGCGATTTGTAAAAGCGTTCGGCGTTCTTCAGTAGAGAGATTGTTCTCTTCTTTTTTGTTTGAAGGCTCTAATAAGATTTTGTTGATTATGGTCATAGTTTTTCTAATTTACTACTCAATTTTAGCAAAATTACGGCCTTAATTCAATAGCTGGCCATGGTCAAGCAGTCAATTTTATGCTAATCTAAAGTATATGATTAAGAGATTATTTATTATTTTCATTTTGACGATTTGTTTTTTGGGATTAGCTTTTGTTCCTGCTGAAGCAATGGCTGAACAGGAAGATTTTACCTGTGCAGTTTATTTCACCGGCGTGGGTTGTGCTCATTGTGCTAAAACTGACCCAGTTATTCTCAAGGATTTACTAAAAAAATATCCAAATTTAGTTGTTATAGAGTATGAAATTTATCAGCAAAAAGAAAACGGGCCGCTGATTTCTCAATATAATGATAACTACGGCTCGGGATTAAGTATTCCGTTAATTATTTTTAGTCAGGATAAATACCTTGTTGGAGATAGACTGATATTACAAAATATTAAAAGAGTAATTGAAGAATCAGTTGGCAATAAATGCCCGTTAATCAATAGCAATTCCCAGTGTTTAAATAATCTTGACCTGGCGACATTGCCAGGCAATCCCAAGTTCTGGACGAATGATAGGATTTTAATTAAAATCAATCAGGAGGATAAATGGATTTTTGGCTGGAACGGCCAGCCCATTGAAAAACAGCAGTCAAAAGATATTATTAATTACCATGA
>CAZMTM010000167.1:0-1595 GCA_964569175.1 uncultured Gammaproteobacteria bacterium
CCAGTTTTCCAAAAATAGACCAGCATCACCTATCTTTTTATAATTTCGAGAATTCGAAATTACGTTGTGAGGCGAGCGAACAAAGTGAGCGAGACACATGTCCTAACAATCAGTCAGTTTTTTTTCAGGGGCAAGTGATTAAAGAGCCGGACAAAAAAAATGACAAAACCCAGTTAACCGTTGGTCGGGTGAAAATAGGGGGACAGACACTGGCCGGGAAAATTTTGGTTACTGTACCGCTTTATTCTGATTATCAATACGGTGATATTTTAGAGGTGAAATGTAAATTACAAGAACCGGGAGTTTTTAATCAGTTTAATTATCACGAGTATTTAGCCCGGTTTGACATTTACTCAATCTGTTATTTTCCGAAAATTAAAATTACCAGTCGGGACCATGGTAATTTTTTCTATCAGAAAATATTATTATTTAAAAATAGAGTTAAAAATTTAATTGACCAGAATTTTACTGAACCTCAGGGAGCCATTTTCTCTGCCTTGCTTCTTGGTTTAAAGCGCCAAATTCATCCAGAAACCCGGGTTTGGTTTGCCCGGGCTGGCACATCTCATGTTCTAGCGGTTTCCGGCCTTCATATTACTATTCTAAGTAAACTAATAATGATTTTTTTGGTCAGCGTATGTCTGATTCGTCGCCAGAGGGCTTTTTGGTTGGTGGCCTTGATAATAATATGTTTTGTTATCTTAGCTGGGGCGCCGGTTTCAGCGGTACGGGCCGCTATCATGGGCTTAGGATTGCTTTTTGCAGCTAAAATTGGCCGGCCACAAGCTGGGATGAGAATAGTAATTTTAACGGCTGCTTTAATGTTGTTAATTAATCCCAAGCTTCTTAAGTCAGATATTGGTTTTCAGTTGTCTTTTGCTTCTGTTTTGGGATTAGGCTTTTTTAGTGAATATTTTAATCAATTATTACAAAAAATACCTAATTTTAGATATTTACCTTTACGTTATTATCTATCAGCTACTTTAAGCGCGCAAATTTTTATTTTCCCCCTGGTTTTGTATTATTTTGGCAATTTATCTTTAGCCGCTCCCTTGGCTAATGTATTAATTTTACCGATTTTGCCCGGAATAATGATTTTTGGTTTTTTGTTTGCTATTGGTGGAGCTGTTTGTTTAGGGTTGGCTAAAATTTTATTTTGGCCTGTCTGGCTTGGTCTAACCTATCTTTTGTTGGTGACTAAAGCAGTTTCGCAAATTCCATACCTATCATTTGTTTTTGGTCATTTTCCTATAATAATTTCTCTTTTTTTATATCTCCTGATTATTTTTTGGCTGATTTATGTTAAAAAAAGAAAAGCAAAAATTTCTTAAAATAGCTTTCTGCTTGATTGGCGGATTACTAATTATCAATTTGATAATTTTAGGTTATTGGTTCTTTCTGGTTGAAGCTAATTCGGGCGAAAATTTAAGAGTAATTTTTTTGGATATCGGTCAGGGAGATTCTATTTTGGTTCAAACGCCTTCTAATAAGAATATTCTGGTTGACGGCGGACCAGATAAAAGCGTTATTTATAAACTCGATAAATATATCCCGATTACCAATCGGCAGATTGACTTAATGATTATGACCCATCC
>CAZMTM010000168.1:0-1575 GCA_964569175.1 uncultured Gammaproteobacteria bacterium
ACATTTTAATTTTACCTAGTTCTGTTCTTATTAAAAAACCTTAACTACCTCTGTTATCTACCGTTTTTAAGTTTAATAATGAAAAACATTTTTCACGAACATCTTTATTCTCTCAAATACTAATTCTCGTTCTCGCTTGAAATATATCGTCATTATGGAAACAATTATTAAGAGAAAAACAAAGTTCACAAAATATGAACATCTAACATCAAAAGTCATATTAATCCACAACATACCAAAAGAAAATATTAATATAGTAAAGACTATAAATATTAAAAGCACTTTGTTGTACGGCACAAAGTAATACTTTTGATTCATTTTATAATAAATTACAAAATATGATGCGTAGGAAATTATTGTCGCAATTGCAGCCCCAATCATCCCATATTTTGGAATTAGTAAATAATTCAAAATAATGTTTATGCCTGCTGCAATTAAAATTGCTACTGAAACCAAATAGGTTTTATTCTTAAAAAAAACCCCCAAAGCTTGAAAAGTAGTGGCACCTAAAAAGAAATAGGAGGTCAGAATCAAAGGTAATATTACCAGACCCTTTGTAAATTCTTTGTTTGATGCCATAATACTGCCCAAAAATGTAAAAACCAGGTTCAAAGCGACTACCAATATCAACAAACCGGCAATAAGGTAACCAAAAAATCGAGCATAGATTTGTTTGCCATTCTCCATCTTGTAAATATCCCACTTATATGGCCCCCAACCTAAAAAAAAAGGAATAATAATAAGCGAATTTAATATCATTCCAAACTTATAACCGTAACCATATAAACCCAGCTCTGTGGCTGTTGAATAGTATTTCAGAAAGATACGGTCTGCCATTGTCATAATTAGACCGGAAATGTTGCCTGGAACCATTGGTAAACCAAAGACAAACAGTTTTTTCAGCAATCCTAAGTTCATCTTAATTGTAATCTCCTTTACTAATAAGAAGAAGAAAGTAATATAAATAATGATTGAAACAATTAGATTACTTAAAATAATCCCCAGTAGTCCTAATTTATAATATGCCACAAAAAAGATGTTGAATCCAGCCAGAAGTAACATATTTAAAGTGGCAATGCTCACATAAAGCTTTGGACGGTGTGTATAACGTAAAACCAGTAATATATATTTGGACTGAATAAATACTATTTGTCCTATTAAATATAATAACAGCAGTTTAAATAATATAACCGAATGAAAAAATAGGCTTCCTGATCTGAGTGTGAAAAGGAATATCAATGCAGAAAGTAAAAGATTTGCTAATATACAGTTAAATAGAATTTCTCCGCGTTTCGGCATTTTCTCGCCATAGCCATACTTAAAAAATCCAGTTTCTAAACCACCAGATGCTATAATTAAAAGAAAAGAACCAATGGTTACAATATATTCCAAATTTCCGTAATCTGCTGGCGTTAAAAATGCTGTATAAAGAGGAATTAAGAAGAATCCAATCATTTTTTGCATGATGGGGCTTAAAGAATAGATCCCGCTTTCCTTTAAGACTCTTTTAAGTAACTGTCTCATTTGTTTTCTTTTTTCTCACAACTTTGTTTCTATTAATCCTACCTACAACAT
>CAZMTM010000169.1:0-1537 GCA_964569175.1 uncultured Gammaproteobacteria bacterium
AAAAATCAGAACCTACAATTTTCCCCAGGACCGGATTACCGATCACCGCATTAAAAAATCCTGGCACGATATCAATGGTATTCTAAACGGAAATTTAGAACCAATTATCGGGGCTTTCCAAAAAAAATGATTGTCAAAGAAATATTATTAAAAGCCACCAAGATTCTAAAAAAAACTTCTTCTGAACCCGGCCTAGATGCCGAGGTTCTTTTAGGTTATGTTCTGAAAAAACCAAAGGCCTGGCTCTACGCTCATCCAGAGAAAAAATTGACTAAATCGCAGGAGAAAAAAAATAAACAGTTGATTAACAAAAGATTAAAGGGTGGGCCAATTGCCTATATCGTTGGGTATAAAGAATTTTTTAGCCTAAATTTTTATGTTGACAAAAGAGTGCTTATCCCCTGCCCGGAAACAGAATTATTGATAGAAGAAATCCTGAAATCCGTTTCTGTTCAAAAACGCGCTCAAAAGAGAATTTTAATAGCTGATATTGGCACTGGCAGCGGTAATATTGCCATTACCCTGGCCAAACACTTAACCGGTTTTAAAATTTACGCCATTGATATTTCAAAAGACGCTCTCAAAGTAGCTCAAAAAAATGCTAAAAAACACCAGGTAAAAAAACAAATTACTTTCCTGCTCGGCAATCTCTGCCAACCATTGCCGGAGAAAGTAGATATTATTGTGGCAAATCTGCCCTATGTCCCGAGCAAAGAAGCGGCCAAGTTGAAACACGGGCCATTAAAAGCCCTTGATGGAGGAAAAAGCGGCCTAAAATATCTTAAACTCCTTCTTAAGAATGCTCCAGATTATTTAAAAAATAACGGCCAAATATTTTTAGAGATAGATTCACGACAAGGAGCAGAAATAAAAAAATTGATTAAAAAATATCTCCCTAGAGCCAGGGTAAAAATAAAGAAAGATCTGGCCGGATTAGACCGGATTGTGATTATTACTGGCGCCTGATATAATAGAAATATTAGTGTAAGATAATAAAATAAAACAATACAATTGAGGACAATTTGCACCTTGACTTTTTGCCAAAAAGTGATATAATCATAATATGAAATTTGAGGAAACAAAAAAGGAGGCAGAAGTGAAAGATAAAATTAAAGATTCTCAGGAAGCAGGATTTAAAATTGAAAAGCTGCCGGTTTGTGACCCAAAAGACAAAAGAGGAGAAACCAGAGAATGGAAATTTCCAGACGGTCATCAGATTGCTATTTATATCAGAAAGGCAGGCGTCAAATTCGGCGGGCACTTTCATTACGGCAGGGACCCTTCAAAAAACCCCGAACATCTGCTATTAATCAAAGGGAGAGTAAAATTATTGATTGAACCGCAACCGGGCGAACCGCCAGTAGAAAAAATTTTAGAAGCCGGCGACGCTTTAACTATTAACCGTTGGTTAATCCATGAAGTTGAAGCCATGGAAGATGTAGTGATGGTGGAATATCGAGTAACCCACTTTGACAAAAAGAAACCTGACACTCTGAAAGCAGGATTTATCTAAAAAAACATACCATAAATAGAGTAG
>CAZMTM010000170.1:0-1532 GCA_964569175.1 uncultured Gammaproteobacteria bacterium
CGCCGACCCGCTCCACGGCCACCACACCCACCCCGTATTTTTCATAAATTTCTACGGGATTTATTTATTATTGGTGGAATTGGTTTTCTAATGCTTTTAATAATGGAAGATATCCGGCCGGGTTTTGTTTCGTTTTGGTTTGACATCAAAATAGTTTTATTAATAGTGGTGATTAGCGGATTTTTAACCCTGCTTACTTCTAAATTTACGAATAGCCAAAATATAAAAGAAGTGATAAAATAAAAAGGTATGAATATTCTACTAATTATTTTTCTTGTTGTTATTCTAGGAGTAGTGATTGGCTTGTTTTATTTTGTGAAGAAACAATTTGGGAAAAAAAGAGATACTGAAGGACTTCTAATGTTACAGGGACAAATAGGAGAAATCCGCCAGAGTATTCAGTCGCAATACCAACAAAATGTTAAAGTTATTCAGAATGTTACCGAAAAACTGGGTCAGCTTGATAAAACAAACCAGCAGGTAGTTAATTTTGCCGGTCAATTGCAGAGCCTTCAGGATATTTTAAAAAATCCGAAGCAACGGGGCGTTTTTGGCGAGTTTATTTTAGAGACGGTTTTGAAAAATGTTTTACCCCCCAAAGTTTATCAGATGCAGTATAATCTTGGGAAAGACGAACGAACTGGCAAGGACTTGAAAGTTGATGCGGTTGTTTTTGTTAAAGACAAACTTATTCCAATTGACGCCAAATTTTCATTAGAGAATTACAATCGTCTTATTAATGAACGTGATGCCAGCAAGCGAAAACAATTAGAGAAGTCTTTTAAGCAGGATTTGAAAAATCGTATTGATGAAACATCAAAATACATTCAACCGACAAAAAATACGTTTGAGTTTGCTTTTATGTTTATTCCTTCTGAGGCAATTTATTACGATTTATTAGTTGGCCAGGTTGGTGGGATTAAAGTTAGTGCTCGTGATTTGATAGAATATGCTTTTCAGGAGAAACATGTTATTGTGGTTTCACCGACCACTTTTTTTGCTTATTTACAAATGGTTTTGCAGGGCTTGCGTTCTCTGCAGATTGAGGAATCAACTAAGGAGATTAGAAAAAATGTTGAGGGGTTAGGGAGACATATTCTTAAATATGATAATTTTCTTGAGAAATTAGGTCAAAATTTGGGGACGGTCGTTAATAGCTATAATACGGCCTACAAAGAATTCAAAAAGATTGACAAAGATGTGTTTAAAATAGCCGATAAAGGTGGTAAGGTACAACCTTTATCATTTAAAAAACCAAAATTAGCTAAGTAGTTTTTATGAAAAATCAGCGCTTTTTTGGAGCTACATCAATTTTGATTGGTACAGTGGTTGGAGCGGGTATTTTTGGTCTGCCTTATGCTTTTGCTAAAATAGGATTTGTGGGCGGACTTTTTTATTTGCTGGTTTTAATGTCATTCTTGCAAATGTTTTATCATATATTTTTGAGAGAATTTCTATCCCATTCTTATTAGTAGTACTACTTTCTCCTACGATTCGGCAAATAAAAGGAATTTTACATAATTTCGCTGCAA
>CAZMTM010000171.1:0-1527 GCA_964569175.1 uncultured Gammaproteobacteria bacterium
GTTCTTGTAAGTGTAACGATTGAAAACAATAGCGATAAAGTTGTTAGCTTTAACACATATGATTTCCAAATAGAAAATTCCAGCGGAGTAAGAACAAATTCTGCTTATGTTGGGAACGTTAAAGATGAATTGCATTCTGGGGATTTAGCTGTTGGTGGAAAACTTACAGCCAACATACCGTTTGAAGTTAAGAAAAACGAAACGGGTTTAAAATTAATCTTTAAGCCATCTTTTTGGAGTGATAGAGAAGTTAGAGTGCTACTTGATTAAAAAAGAAAGGAGGTGAATTTTATGAAAGGTGTAGTTTTAACCTTAGGGATTATAGGGGCAGTGTTTGGTCTTTTAGGTGCTGTCTTTGCTTTTGGGATTGGAGGAATAGGTACGTCATTTGGAAGCCAAGAAATAGCTAATGTAAGTAAAAATGGTCTAATTGCCTTATTGGCTGCAATAGCGGGCCTAATAGGGACAATTTTAGTTTATAAAAATACTAAAATTTCAGGATGGTTGATGGTAGGCTCAGCTATAGTAGGATTTGTTGCTGCCTTTTTAGCCTATATCATTAGTGCCATTTTCTTTTTAATAGGGGGAATTTTGTCGCTATCAATAAAAAAACATTAAAAACCTCCCATTCTTTATAGATAGTAATTGTTATACTTTTTTTATGAAATTATTCAAGCCGAATAAGACCTTTTCCACCTAAAATCGTTTGACTTTTACTTCTTTTTGCGCTAAGATTCTTCCATAATTTCAAGAAAGCAAAAATTAAAGGCAATTTTGTTTTTCTAGAAGCCCTTTAAAAATAGGAATTTTTAATATTTTAGAGAAGGAGAGTGGAAAATGCCATGGCAATTGACTGTTTTAATAATCGTTTGTTTCTATATTCTTCTATACGTTGGGAGTGTTTACTGGTTTTGTACTAGGCCGGAATTGGAAAAGAAGTTTAAAGAGACTTTTGGTATTTCGCCAAGAGAAGAAAAGAGTAAGTTTAAACAAGCGGTTATGGTTAAAATGAGAGAATTGACTATAAACTGGCAAAATGAAATTGAAAAATCTGACTTAAAGAAAAAAAAGTCAAAAGAGCTCGTGAAAGCAGAAAAAGACTATTCCCGAGCGGAACAACTAGCACATCACTTTAGAGTAGAGGGATTTTAAGTTATGTTGATTTTAAATTTTATTTTTTAAAAAGGAGAAAGAAATGGGAGATCTAGTTGGAGAAATAGTTGCAAGTTCTTTTAATTACAAAGTAATTAAACTTGGCAAAAGGCAAAGAGCAAAGCTTAGCAAAAAGTTTAAAAAGGTTAGAAAAGCAATGCTTAAAGTTCAGGAAGAGCAACGTAAGGAATTGCCTTTCGCTTCAGGCGAAACAATGATTAAAAGATTTGAGGCTGTAGTTTAATTTTTATTAGCTACAAAATAGAACCGGCAGGCTTATGCAAAAACATAATCCTGTCGGTATTTTTTGCCTAAATTTGGAGCCGGAGGTGGGATTCGAACCCACGACTTGCTGTTTACAAAACAGCTACTCTA
>CAZMTM010000172.1:0-1047 GCA_964569175.1 uncultured Gammaproteobacteria bacterium
CTCTTTTCAAACGGAATAATAAGAAGATTGTATTCGTCGCTTAATGAAGTAGTAATTATTAAATAACAGGTAGTATTTATATCTAATCCGTTTTTCCTATAGCTTTCTAAAATTTTATCTACATAATCCAGCGCTTCATCATAATTTTTTAATTTAAAATGCAATTTAAAAGATTCACACATCACAAATCTACAAATTAAATCTTCGCTCCAATTAGGATTTTGTTCTTTAGTAAGTTTATAACTTTCTAAAATACCCTTTATCATTAATTCTTCCCTTCCTTTTTTACCACTAAAGAAAAATTTAAGATGCCTTTTCAATTCCATGATTATTTAGTTCTTCTTTTGATTGTTTTTTTCTTTCTTCTTTTCTCTCCTTTCGTTAATCGTTTCAATTGCCCATCCACCACCAATCCATAAACCAATTGCGCCAACCACATATACCCAACCATTTTGATACCATTTTTTCTCTTTTGCTTGCGAGGCGTAGCTATTTATGCTTGCTTTTGTTTTGCTACAACTTGGATAATAGGGAGCACACTTTGCCGATAAAGACGTGCCGTCACAACAACGACAACCACAGACGCCATCATGCCAAGAACAACAGCCGCTTCTTGCTTCCCCATTTGCAGACAGTGTAATCAAAAAAGTAAAGACGAATAATGAGGTTAAATAAATTTTAATCCATTGGCTCATTTTAATAGTAGGCGGTGAACTCTTTGTATTTATTTAGTTCGGAAGAAGAAACGGGTTTGATATGAGTCCATCCTGTACGGCCGTATCTTGCCTCGAATACTCGAGGATTATTAAATGCTCGTCGTGTGCCGAAACCTTCTGGCTGCCAATCTGAAAGCTCCCAGGCAGTTAAAGTGCCAGGCACCTGGAATAACCTATAACTCTGACGAGAGGGGGTGTAATGGTAAGTAGGCGTTGTTTGAACTGAAGAATTTGATGATTGATAGGTGGACGATCCACCATAAGATGGAGCATAAGAACTACCACTATTTCCGTAGTAATTTTTTAAATAGGTATCTGGATTGCCAGGCGC
>CAZMTM010000172.1:1057-1523 GCA_964569175.1 uncultured Gammaproteobacteria bacterium
TAAGGATTTAAATTGCCGGGAAAGCTCCAGTTGTTATAAGGATTACCATCAGGATTACTTCTATAATGAGGCTGAACGTAAGTGCCATCTTTTCTATAATATCCTTTGACTCTTACAGCAGCATCAGTGTCGTTAGAAATTAAAATAAAACTACCAACTATTAAAATAAGTAGCGTAATAGAAAGTATTTTTCCCCAATTATTTTTTAACCAATTTTTAATTTTTTCTTTCATAAGCCTATTTTACCCTATCCTCTAATTCACTATTTTTCAAGTTTAGTTTTTTTGATTTTTTAATCAAGTTTTAGGCTCTTTCTTGTCTTCTGTTCCATTTAATAAATATCTGCTTTTTGTGTACATTGATAATCGTAATAATAGTTATAATCCAAGCCACTAAAGAAATACCCTGGCTGGAGAGTAGATTTAGTACACCAAGATACTACCTTTTGAGTACAACCGCTATCCCA
>CAZMTM010000173.1:0-1518 GCA_964569175.1 uncultured Gammaproteobacteria bacterium
GTCGGTTTTCCACTGGTCCACATCTTCATTTTGAGGTAAGATTAGATGGTATCCCGGTTAACGCTGAAGATTATTTGCTATAACTAATACATTCTGTTATAATATAACTTATAATATAATTAATAATATTTGTTTAATTATATGCGAGCATTTAGACTTTATACAAAGGGTCGTCCAAAACAACATCTAGCCTGGGTAGGCGCGCTATTAATTATTATAGCCATAGTCATAGCGGTTGTTGGTGGTTTGAATTATTTCAAATTCCCAGAGGAGGCAATGACAGAATTTGAATTTTCCCCACAGGCTTTAATTGTACAAGAATTATACGTAGCCGGTGGATTGGCTGTAATAGGAGTGGTATTGCTTTTGGCTGGTACTTTTGCTGCCAACCACAATAATACTGATCAATAAGAGAATAAGGGAGGAAGTATAAAAAGATAAAAACATGATAACCTCATCATTCTCTAATAGCTATTCCAGCTACTCTAGATCAGGTGGTTGGTGGCGCAAAAATATCAACCCAGCAATCACCTTTATAATCTTAACTGTTGTTATGGTAACGGTTTTTGTTATGGGGGCCTTGTTTATGAAGGAGTACGTTAAGATTTGGTCTAAAATATCCCAGAAAGAACAAGAAATGATATTTGAGGATGAAGATGGATTTGAACAATTAATACTTCCTTAAGCTTGAAAAAATTTATGAGACCATTGATGGGGGAGTAGAATATAGGGCTATTTTTTGAAGCTACTACGTGTCGCACAATCTTCATTTTACGTCGCTCCCTTATATAAAACGATAAAGGGGACTCTTCTGAGCCACCTTTTTTATTACTTATTTTTAATTTTATTTAATTATTTATTTCAAAATTTTATTTTTATTGAATCACCTATTTTAGTTTATAAAATATCCTCTCTCCGAACCTTAAGTCTATATACTTAAGCATTTGCCTGCTTGTGAGCTTTTCCTCTAATACTAGGGATAAGTTGGCTAATTGTTGGTCAAAATCGGCCTCTGAGTCGATTTTTATATACCATCCCTCTGAAATAATGATATTTACCTCGAAAACACCGGCTTCTTCCAATATTTCAACCATATCAATACTTATTCCGTTTCGGGCCAGGATATCGCTTCCTATAAGCCCTAGAAGCTGTTTTAACAGCTCAATATATGATGGGTCTGTTACGCTAATTGAGGCCTGATCGTAGAATTTAGGTAAATCTGTTATATCAAGTGTCGTAAAATCTTTAGCACTATTCTTACTTTCATTAGTCGCAGAAATTATTTGACCGTTTGAGTTTAAATAATAACATCTATCATCTCCTAAAATAGATAAAGTAGCTACTGGTCGAGACTCCCCTACTTCTATCTCTATCTGCCCTGGCAATTTTTTTCTTATTTTAAAAGAATCAATACGCGAGTCTTCAATTAAAATTTTAGCTAAACGGCCGTTATTAAAAAGAAACAGATTAGAATGGGAGAAGATAAATGCGGTTTTCTTATTCATTAAAGAATACACG
>CAZMTM010000174.1:0-1514 GCA_964569175.1 uncultured Gammaproteobacteria bacterium
TTTTCTTAATCGGATTCTTAATTTGTCTGGGCTGGGGAATTTCCTATGTTCATTTTTGTTCTGCCCAAACTATTAGCTTGACGCCATCAAGTCAGGAAGTAGAACAAAATTCCAGTTTTTCTTTGACCTTAAGCATAGCTTCAGTTTCTAATCTCTTTGGAGTTGCTTTTGACCTTGATTTTAATTCCTCGTTAATCAGTTTTGTCAGCGCTAGTGAGGGGGCTTTTTTGTCTTCTGGCTGTCAGACCTCTTTAATGACTAATGAGAACCCATCTGGTAAGTTGATTGTCGGCTTAACTCGTCTGGGCGCCTCCTGCGGCGGAGTTTCTGGTTCAGGTACCTTAATGACCTTTAATTTTAATTCTCTAAGCCAGACCGGAACAAATAATTTTTCCTTTTCCAATAACTTACTTTGTCTCTTAGACGGCTCCAGTTGTAATTATGTTACGGGAAGCTGGGTAGGGGCTAGCGTGATTATTAGCACTGCGCCGTCTGATACGACGCCGCCTTCAGTGCCAACCAATTTAGCGGCCACGGCTGTTTCATCTTCCCAAATCAACCTCTCTTGGACTGCTTCCACCGACAATGTCGGAGTAACTGGTTATCGCATTTTCAGAGGTGGCGCAGAAATAGCCACCACAGCCAATACTTCATACTCTAATACTGGCCTTCAAGCGAACACGACTTATACTTATAGGGTTTCTGCCTATGATGCGGCGGGCAATGAATCTTCTCAATCCACCCAAAAAAGTGCTACCACCTACAAACAATCAGACCTAAATACAGATAATATGGTTAATTCAGTTGACTTTGGCATTATGATGTCTTACTGGAGTTCTACTTCTTACCCTTCAGCTGACATTAACCAAGATGGCAATGTCAATAGTGTAGATTTCGGGATAATGATGTCAGAATGGACTAGTTGATTTTGTTTTACCCGCCATAGCCCGCAGGGCAAAGGCGGGGTATTATGATGAGTCAGTGGGGATAATGTGGATAACTTTTTAGGTTTATTTATTTTTTTTGTGTATAATAAAATATATGGCTGTTAATCCTTCTTTAATTAATCTTTTAAAGCGGAGAATAAATTTCCTAAGGGCAGTGGTCTTAATAATTTTAGGCAGTTTTATTGTCTTAACTATCTTGTCTGTTCTTATGATTCTTTATTACTCGGATCTAAATACAGTATTTTTGGTGATGCTCTCGCCGCAAGGGCCTAAGTCCTCCTTGTATCTGGTTCCTAATGTGGGGAAATATAAAGTGGGAGATGAATTTAGTATTGATGTTTTAATTGATACTAAGGGCAAGAATGTGGTAGTTTCAGCTGCTTATTTAAGTTACAACAAAAACAAAATGGAGGCCTTAGAAATTGATACAGCCGACTCTGTTTTTACCATAGAGGCCGAGAGAGAAATTATTCATCAAGAGGGTAAAATCGAAATTACTTTAGGCAAACCAACGCCAGGAATTAATCTTAGCGACGGCAAAATAGCTACTATCCGCTTTAAGGCCCT